>JAGCRY010000212.1 GCA_017964465.1 Bacteroidales bacterium
GTCTCGACGTGTCGGGTCACCTCAAGGGCGGCTGCCCGCTCTGTCCTCCCGAAGGCGACGCTGGCACCGGCATGACAGCCACCAACAGTGTGAAGGTTCGCACAGGTAAAGTCTCGGCCGGCACCTCTTCGTTCTCGATGATTGTGCTCGAAAAGGACGTAACGAAGCCCAACGAGATGATCGACATCGTCACCACACCCGACGGCAACCTCGTTGCAATGGTACACTGCAACAACTGTACCTCCGACATCAATGCCTGGGTGAAGCTCTTCAAGGAGTATCAGGAGCTGCTCGGCGTCAAGGTCGATATGAACGACGTCTATGCCAAGCTCTACAACCATGCCCTCACGGGCGATGTGGATTGTGGTGGCGTCATCTCCTACAATTTCATCTCCGGCGAACCTGTTGCCGGTCTGACCGACGGAGGACGTCCGCTCGTGATGCGTTCACCCAACGACCGCTTCAACCTCGCCAACTTCATGCGTGCCAATCTCTATGCCACCATCGCTGTGCTCAAGCTCGGCAACGACGTGCTTTTCAAGGAAGAGAATGTCAAGGTCGATCGCATCACTGGCCATGGCGGACTCTTCAAGACACCGGGAGTAGGGCAGAAGGTGCTTGCTGCAGCCCTCAATTCGCCCATTTCGGTGATGGAGACAGCAGGCGAAGGAGGAGCCTGGGGTATTGCCCTGCTCGCCGCCTTCTTGGTGAACAATCCCGACAAGCTCAACCTCGCTGCCTACCTCGAGAAGGTAGTCTTCGCAGGCAATACGGGCATCGAGATTGCTCCCGATCCTGCCGATGTTGAAGGCTTCAACCGCTACATCGAGACCTACAAGGCCTGCATCCCCGTCGATCAGGCTGCCGTAGAGTACAAGAAGTAAGATTCAAACACACAAACACACACATTATCCGGCCTCTGCACGTTTCCGACACTCGTGCAGAGGCCTTTTTTATGTAAAAACCGCAAAAAGTATAGGCCGATGCGACAGATTTTGAGGGGGCTTGACGGACGTGTCGCGGATTGTCGTGTGTGTCGCTACGAGTGATGAAGAAAATGAGAAAAAAGTTTGGAGGGAGCCGGAAAAGCCCGTACCTTTGCACCGTGAAAATGATTCACAGACATCCACGCGATATCAAATAACATAATATAAACTAATAAAATTTTACCACTATGTACGCAATCGCATTCTTCGCAACAGTAATCCTTTTCTCAGCATCCCTCTACGTTGGCACCAAGATCGCCGAGGCAGTTCGCAACCACAAGAGCAGCACTGACAAGACTGACTTCATCATCAGCCCCAACCCCTACATTGGTGTCTTCCGCCACACTGCTTGATGCACATCAATAAGCACATTAGCAAACCTCGTTTTTTTGACAGCCAGCTGTCATGAAGCAATCCCCGGATTCCTTATGGTTTTCGGGGATTGTTCGTATTCCAATATGCTCGAAAGGGGAGGCGAACACGAATCGGGCGAATCTATACGAATATTTAGCTCTATTTGCCTTTGGATGCAATTCAACAAGAGGGGAAAATGGAATTTTGGAGTAATTATCTCAAAATTTCGGCATTTTTTTTTGTTATTGCCGAAATTTTGCGTATATTTGCCCCAACAAATAATAAAAAATGATGAAGAACTACAGTAACGTCATAATGGACTATGCTCTCTCACAGCCCTGTTTCGGGTTGCAGGAATTATACGATTATCTTGTTAAGGATAATAATACTGACATAACCCGTAAGACTGTATCTTGGTATCTTACCAAATTAATAGAATTAGGGAAGTTACAGAGGGTAGCGCAGGGGAAGTATGCTGTAGAAACGAAACAACAATTTTTGATTGTCCCCACTGATGAACAGCGCAGCTTGAATGAAGGACTAAAATTGAAATGGCCTTATGCTCACTTCTGCATATATAACGGCAGTATCATCAGCCCTCTACAGCATCATCTTTCAGCCAACAATATTACATACATTGAAACCGAGCGTGAAGCCTCTGTTGCCGTGTTTAACCATCTGAGGGATGAGGGGAAGACCGCGTATTTGCGTCCTACACGCGAACTGATATATAACTATATAGACATGTCACAGCCGGCTATTTTTGTTAAGCCGCTCATTACAGAGTCACCAGTACAAGAATGCAATGGAATACTTGTTCCTACTTTGGAAAAACTATTAGTCGATCTACAGAAAGACAAAGATTTCTTCTATCTGCAAGAGGCAGAAGGCATGAACATTTTTCAAAATGCGCTCTCTCTTTACTCAATTAATGAAAGTCGCCTTTTGCGGTATGCCAGTCGACGTGGCATAAGAAAAGAAATAGAAACAATTATCCAAACTATCAATTCCCATGATTAGTAAAGAATGTTTTACAACCGAATGGATTGCCCAGAAATCCGTCGAACTGCAATACAATGACAAAAACCTCATTGAAAAGGTCATTCGAGCCTTTGCCTTGCTTGAAATGCTAAGTAACCAGTCAAAATTAATTTATAATATTTTTAGATCTTTAAATACTAAACTCATAACAAATCCGTTATTATAATAAACGATATAGTTATGGGTAAGATTACAAAAATTGAGTTAAGCGAAAGCGAGCGTATCAAGCTCAATTTCGGGTTCAAGGAAGGAGCCAGCCACTGCTTTCGCATGAGATGCAAGGCTGTCCTTCTTAAGTCAGAAGGTCTTTCATCCGAAGCAATCGGCAAGATAGTAGAAATGACTCAAATCTCTGTCAACAATTGGGTCAAACGCTACCTGCTCGAAGGTATTTCCGGGCTGGAAACCCGAAAAGGCCGTGGACGAAA
>JAGCRY010000213.1 GCA_017964465.1 Bacteroidales bacterium
AACGACACCAATGCCGCTATCAACGCGCACACGATGCACACAAGCATATCCACCGACACATCCAGCAACTGATGCGTCGCAATAACGCCGCACCACTTCAAAAACTGCCTCAATCCACTTATAACCACCATTCTAAACGGCGATTTTGTAACAAGCAAAGTTATAGACTTACGAATCACGAAACCCACGCCCGACTTTACTTTCGACTTCCAACTATCACCACTACTGAGCATTACATAGTTTTGAAGCCAAATCAGGTACAGAGCGTTGTCGCCGACAATCCGCCGCGAATCCACACGCAAATCCTTGTATCCATACAGATAGAGAAGCTCCTGTTGGATTACAAAAACGAAAAACTGGAATTGTTCAAAGTCAACCACAATCAGCGGAATAGAAATCCAAATGTTGGTAGGGATTGTACAAAGGAAAGTAATCAGCGACGTAACAATACAACACAAAACAATATGACGGCGACAGCGACGACGTATGGCATCATCTTCCACCTGTGCGTCGGGGTCGCCAATCTGTCGGCGCAGAAACCTATCCCTGTCGATATTGAGGAAAGGTATCATAAACAGCTTGAGCTGCAACCTGTTGTATGTGTCGAGTAGTCTGTCAAGTATGCGCATTGATAGCCACCATTACAAAATACATTACGAAAAATCGTCCAAAGATACTAAAATTTTTTACGCCGCCAAAAAGAAATCGACACAGCACGCACACAAAAAAACCGATTCAAAAAAATTTTTTTGAACCGGCTTGCGATATTTAGTAGCGGGGACAGGACTCGAACCTGTGACCTTTGGGTTATGAGCCCAACGAGCTACCTACTGCTCCACCCCGCAGTGTATGTTCAGCTTTTATGTGTTTCCAATTTCTCAAAAACACGATGCAAAATTACAGCATTTTTTTATAAAATCCAAATTTTTCGGTAACTTTTTCTCAACAATTACAAATAATTTAATATTAGGCGCCACAAAGTTAAATTATTGTTAGTTTTGATGGGTTGTCATTTGAAAATTTGGCATTTAATAGTAATTTTGCATTTCAAATCAATCATCGATACAATCATGGTCTATTTCAAGAGCAACGTCAAAAAACGCAAATCGCCGTCAATGCTCAAATGGGCGATATACGCGATAGTGCTGATAGCCGCGCTATTCTTTTTCATACCCAAAATGTTGGTAAACAGGGCTTTCGACATCATCGACCAAGAAATCCCCGAAGGCAAAACGACAGCCGACAGCGTACCTAAAAAAACAATCTTCACAGCGTACAATCTGTTACAGGTTGCAAAATTCTTCCCGACAAGCGAAAAACGCGCATTGGAAGGTCAGAAAATGATTCTCGACTTCTACTTCCCGCTCTTCAAGGCGGACTACGACAAGCTCAAATTTGCCTGCGTTGACAATGCAATCTCGTTCCTTAAAGCGGAAGGCAAAACGCCCGCAGACTCCATCAATATCAAGGCGTTACAGACCGAATGGCGCCGTCATCCCGACGAAGAAGCCCTAGAAGACTTCCGCTCCAAATGGGAGACATACCACAAATTTTTTGCGCACTCACTGCTGCCCGAGTATCCAAGGTTCATCGATGCGCAGCACTTATAATTTGGCAGACTTTTAAACAATTATACAATGAAAAACATAATATTGACATTCGCGCTCATTGCCGCCACACTCACGGCAAGCGCACAGACCGACGCGGTAGCCAAAGAAGTGGCTGGCCTCGCCAAAAAATCCAAAGAAACCGTAGCCGCCGACAGCGCGAAGCCGTGGAAATTTGACGGCATGCTGTCCCTGACTGCATCGCAGACCTCCCTCAAAAACTGGGCGGCAGGCGGCGACCAGCAGATTGGCGTAAACATCCTCGGCAACCTCAACGCCAACTACGCCAAAGACCGCCACTCGTGGCAAAACTCCATTCTCTGTCAGTATGGCGCACTCCGCCTCATCGACGAGAACGACGAGTTCCGCAAAACCGATGACAAATTCCAGTTTTCGTCAAAATACGGCTACGCACTCAGCCAAAAATGGTTCTATTCCGCAATTTTCGACTACAAGTCACAATGGGCAAAGGGCTGGACTTACAACAACAATTACAAGGAGGACGCCGAAGAAGGCTCACCAGAAAGCATCTACCGCACAAGGAATTCGAGCTGCTGGTCGCCACTGTACCTGACCTATACACTCGGTTTTGACTTCCAACCCAACGAGCACTTCTCTCTCTACCTCTCGCCCCTCTGCGGCAAGACAACAGTAGTGCTCAACGACGAACTCGCCAAGGCTGGCGCATTTGGTGTGGAGAACGGCGACAATGTACGTTCCGAGATTGGTTGGTATATGAAAGGCAACGCCGCATTCAACATCACAAAGCAGGCAAGTCTCAATACCAACATAACCCTCTTCCAAAACTACAAGGACGGCGGTCCATTGGACGAGGTGGACATCGACTGGAACCTCATCCTCACCTTCCAAATAAACAAGTGGCTGGCGTTCAGCTTTGTATCTGAATTGATTTACGACGAAGACATCGCCATAGCAGACAAGGACACCCCCGAAAATACTCACAATTCCCTCGTGCAGTTCAAGGACGTCATCGGCGTAGGATTGACATTCAAGTTCTAATGTAAAATAGGAATGTGGGCGACTCGCCTGCCGAATCTTTTGAAACAAAAATTTCCGAAAATTCTTTTAAGATTTTCGGGAATTTTTGTTATTTCAGCAATATGGAGAAGGTGGATTTTTTTGCGAAGGTAACAGGCTGGTCTGTTGTCTTGTTGCGGATTTGAACCTCCCACCATCCCGGACGAGGATTGGATTTTGAACAAACCATCTTTACAAGACCGTCCTTGTCGGCTTTGCTTGGATCTACATCGACAGTGTTTGTGCCCATGAAAGTTCGGCGGGTGCTCATATAAAAATACCATTTCACCTCAAAAGTCACAACGCCATCACTGAGTTTCTTCAACTCGTCGGCGGAAAAAGTGCAGACAAGGCTTACAGGCTTGTAACTTTCACGGAGGCTACGTGCAACGCTCGCATCCACTAATGCTACAAGTTCGGTGCCGTCAGTCTCTGCCACGGCGTCGGTGATTACCTTGCCATCATTGTCCCACGCCAAATGGATCTGCGTCTGACCCATCGACATCCCACAGACAGCAAGAAGTATCAATATAATGCAAATACGTTTCATTTCGTTTTTCCATTTTGAAAGTTTGTCGGCAACGCCTTATATAATGTACAAAGCAAATTTCGTTCCAATACTCAAAACCCTCTGACAAATAGCGATTTGCAAAAAAAATGCATTTTTTGGGATAAAATAGTTGATTTTTTCATAGGGTTCTGAAGGTTTTATGTGTTAAATAAGTGAAACGAACAAAAAACCTTAATACACTACACATCATGAACGCAAACGACACAGTAAAATTCATCGAGAACCACATCACGGAGATGGAAGAGACAATCTCCTTGGAAGAGACCATCGCTACCCTCGCAATGGACTCCGCCGACGGCTGGTTCTAACGACATAGATCAAAGTTGATAGATTTAAAGTTAATAATTTAAAGACTAAAGTTGATAGATTAAAGATTAAAGCCGGAGGGACTTTAATCTTTAATCTTTATGCTTTAATTTTTTAATTCTTATCCTTGCACCTTTTTTAAAGTATCAACATTGCGTCGCCGTAGTCGCCGAACATGTATTTCTTCTTGACCGCCTCGGCGTATGCCTCCATCAGGAAATCGAATCCCGCAAATGCCGCCGTTGACATCAGCATCGTTGAGTATGGCTGGTGGAAATTGGTAATCAATGCATTAGGCACACTGAACTCGTATGGCGGGAAAATGAACTTGTTTGTCCATCCGTCGAAGGGCTTCAACATTCCACTCGTAGATACCGAACTTTCCAAAGTCCTGAGCGACGTAATGCCCACTGCACACACACGCTTTTCATTCGCCTTGGCATTATTGACAATATCAGCGCAAGTTTCGTCGATATAAATCTGTTCCGAATCCATCTTGTGTTTCGTCAGGTCCTCAACATCAACATTGCGAAGATGTCCGAGACCCATGTGAAGCGTAATCTCGGCAAACTGGACTCCAACAATTTCGAGACGCTTGAGAAGGTTTTTGTTGAAATGGAAACCGGCTGCAGGACCCGCAACCGCGCCCTCATACTTTGCATAGATTGTCTGATAACGCTCCTGATCCATTGGCTCCACAGGACGGTGGATATACTTTGGCAACGGCGTCTCGCCAAGTCCATAGAGCAAACTCTTGAACTCCTCATACTTGCCGTCGAATAAGAACCTCAACGTCCTGCCGCGAGAAGTAGTGTTGTCTATGACTTCCGCTACAAGGCTGTCGTCGTCACCGAAATAAAGTTTGTTGCCAATACGGATTTTGCGTGCAGGGTCAACAAGCACATCCCAAAAACGCTGTTCCTTGTTGAGTTCGCGGAGGAGGAAAACCTCAATTTTTGCGCCGGTCTTCTCCTTGTTGCCATACAGACGGGCGGGAATCACCTTTGTGTTGTTGAACACCATCACATCGCCGTCGCCCAAAAACTGCCACAAGTCCGAAAACACCTTATGCTCTATGGTATGCGCCTTGCGGTCGAGCACCATAAGTTTTGAACTCTCGCGGTTTTCGGCGGGATACTGCGCGATGAGTTTTTCAGGCAGGTCAAATTTAAATTTAGATAACTTCATCTAACTTTTTGTAATATGTTGTATTTTTCGTAAAATATTTTCTCTGCAACTGCAAAGTTAAACATTAATTCTGAGACTGCCGCAATTTTTCCTCAAAATCTTCGATGGAAATAGCATTTTTTAACGTTACCTCGCCAATCCTTGTACGGCGAAGTCCCGCCAAGTATCCACCAACTCCGAGTTTCGCGCCTATGTCGTTGGCAAGTGAGCGGATGTAAGTGCCTTTGCTGCAATGCACTCGCGCCTTGAATTCCTTAGTGTCGTCGTTCCATTCTATGATTTCGATTGCAAAAATCTCTATCATAGTAGGGCGCATCTTCACCTCGTCGCCCCTACCCTCGTGCGCCGCCACAAAAGCGCGTTCACCATTGATTTTTTTGGCGGAATACACGGGCGGATATTGCTGTTGAGAGCCAATGAAAGTCTTCAAGCACTGCTCAACATCGTCGCGCGTAATGTGTGATGCATCAATTTGATTGCAAGGCTCTGTTTCGAGGTCGAAACTCGGCGTCACAGCTCCCAATCTTATCGTAGCCACGTATTCCTTGTCGTGGTCTTGGTAGGTGGTGATTTCCTTGGTCTTGCGTCCTGTGCAGACAATGAGGATGCCCGTAGCCAAAGGATCGAGCGTGCCAGCGTGTCCAACCTTCACTTTCCGAAGTCGGCGGTAATGGCGCAGAAGGTAGCGCACCTTGTTAACAATGTCAAACGACGTCCACTTCAACGGCTTGTCGAGTACGATTACCTGACCGAGAACGTAAGGGTCTTGGTCTTGCTGAGATATTGTAGTTAGTTGCTGATTCAAGATTTTTTAAGATTTATTATTTTTTTAGGCGACAAAGGTAACAAATATTCTCAATAATTTGTATCTTTGGCAACGCAAAAAAGCACATAATTTTCCAAGAAAAATGAACCTACCCGGAAACGTGGTTTGCACACAGGATGCCAACCAACAGTTAAAACAAATACTCGATGCGCACGAGGGCAAGGTCTTCGTACTCGCCGACGACAATACAGAGCCGTTCTGCATGCCATTGCTGCCGTGTCTTGCGGAGCGTGGAGCTGTCGTGATACGCATAAAGAGCGGCGAGGAGCATAAAAACATATCAACGCTCCAGGAAATCTGGACGCAGATGTGCGACCTCGGCGGCGACCGCAAAAGCCTGTTCGTCAATCTTGGCGGCGGCGTCATAGGCGACATGGGCGGTCTCGCGGCATCGCTCTTCAAACGCGGCATCATGTTCGTCAACGTGCCCACAACGCTATTGGCGCAGGTGGACGCTTCGTGCGGCGGCAAACTGGCTGTGGACTTTAACGGATTGAAAAACGAAATCGGACTGTTCCGCAACCCCGATAAGGTTATCATCTGCACCGAATTTCTGAAGACGCTCCCGAAACGGCAACTCATCTCCGGCATGGCAGAAATAGCCAAACACGCCATCTTAAGTGGCGAAGACTATTTCCACGAACTCTCAAAATTCAAACCCGACAATCCAAACTGGCAGGTGCTCGGTGAACTGGTGGAGAAGTCAGTGATGATAAAAAACGAATTTGCAGGTGCAGACCCCACTGAAAAGGGCGTCCGTAAAATGCTTAATCTCGGTCACACCATCGGACACGCCATCGAATCCTTCTCGTTCACAAATGGCAAAGAACCTCTTCTACATGGCGAAGCTGTGGCGATAGGACTTGTATGCGAGATGTTCCTGAGCAACAAACTGCTCAAATTTCCGGTTCAAAAGATGATGGACATCGTGCAGTACCTCAGTGAATTGTTCATGCCATACAAATTTGGCTATAACGACTATGAAACGCTCATAAAACTGATGACCCACGACAAGAAAAACACCGGCGGGAAAATAAACTTCTCACTCATGAGCGACTATGGACAATACCACTACGACCAAAACTGCACATCGGACGACATCAACCAGGCTTTGTCGTTCTACCTACAAATGAACCTCTAAACACACAAAAACATATTACACAATGGCAACAACAATCCCAACATCCAACGAAACACACACAATCGACAACGGAATCAGATCCGTAAAGTGGCTTCTCACATACGTCATCACATTCGTAATACCCATAGGCATAATGCTATACGCACACTGGGAACGCACGCCACACTACACGACGTGCTTAGTGGTATCGTCCGCATTACTGCTCGTGCACATATTGATACTACTCGTAGGACCGTCATACTTCTATTACTCCGACGAGGGCAAAAACATCCACATCCGCAATGTGTCAGACTACCCGCTGTTCCGTAAATACAACGAGTTCCCATTCCCGAAAACAAGCCTTGTGTCATACAAGATTGACAAGGAGCTATTCGGTCTCAAAAAGCTTCTCACGATAAAAGTGCGAGCCATCGACCCGGACACAAAACAGAAAAAAGACTTCGACATCGAGAATATCAACATCTCGTCAATCACAAAAAAAGACATAGAAACACTCATCAAATCACTTGACACAGTGCTAAAAAAATGAAAAAAATATTATTATTGATAGCCATCATAACAGGCTTCATAGCATCTACAAGCAACCGCGCAGAGGCAGCCACGACAGCCACACCGCCACCATTCGCATTCAAAATAATGGATGTCAAAGACCTGCACATTGACTATGAAGCCAAGTTTGAAGCGACACAGTCTTACACCATGGACTACAGCCAGATACTCAAACCAATAGATTTGAAGAAAACATGTGTGCCGGGACGAATACCCACGTTCCCATTTGTGGCAGTAATATCCGCCATAGGCACCTACACGCTATATGGCGCGGGCGCAGGACCAGTGACTGCCGCAATAATCTACATCGCCACCGATGGCAACCGAAAGCACACCCGACAGGCAATATGGGGCTGTGTGACAGGCATGGTGATAGGCGGAGTGGTGAAATGGCTAAGCGTCCGATAAATCAAAAATAGGCATCATATTTGCAATTATATAATATAATGTATATCACACAAAACTCAAAAACCAAAAGAAAATGAAGACAAAATTATTAATAGTTGCAATCATGACGCTCATAGCCGGCACATCGCTGGCACAGTCCTCATTGCTGACCGAAAACCAACTCCGCTCCGAAAAAGCATACACATCAGTTGAAGAAGCGCTCAACTACCTAAACACCGCCAAAGTCCTCGACCTCAGCGGACAAGGCCTTACGACCATACCAACAGAAGTGTCCCAACTCAAGGCACTGCAGTTGATATATCTCCAGGGAAACCAACTCACCACGATTCCAGCGCAACTACTCGCACTGCCGAACCTCCAGTACCTTTACATGGACAACAACCAGATTGTCGCAATCCCCGACAACATCAAAAACCTCGGCAAACTCAAAGTGTTGTCCCTCGGCGGCAACAAAATCCGACTTGTGCCCGAATCACTGACAACACTATCGGAACTCAGGTTGCTGAACATCGCCGCAAACCAACTCACCGCCCTCCCTTCGTCAATTAAAGGCCTGACATCACTTACCGAACTCGACCTTTCCGTAAACCAGCTCAAAGAACTGCCCAAGGAAATCGGTTCGCTCCAAAACATCCAGATTCTCCAACTGGCTGACAACAAACTCTCGTCCGTGCCGAAAGAAATGCGCAACATGTCCAAAATGTTAATCCTGAAACTCGACAACAACCCGCTCGGAACAATAGACGAGACAATAACATCACTCTACGAACTCGAAATCCTCACGATGTCACAGTGTGGAATAACAACCATACCCGCAAGCATCGCAAACCTCAAAAAACTTCGCCACATTGACCTTCATGGCAACCAGATAAAGTCGATGAACCCGCTCTACAGCGTGGCGTCCCTTGAAACTGTGAACATGGATGCAAACCAACTTTCATACATCGACAACGGAATCGGTGAGATGAAGTCTTTGAAAACGCTCAATATACGTAACAACAAGCAAATCAAAGAGATACGCGAACAACTCAACGAACTCGACAACCTCACAGAACTCGCCCGCAGTGGTACAAGCGCGGAAATGGTGCCTGCAAAACTCGAAGCCACTCAAGAGGGAATAGCATATTAAGGCAACTTTTTTTTGGGAAACTGACAAAAAACACTTACATTTGGAAATCGAAAAAAACAGCGCAATGTTTGAAGAACAGGACATAAAAGAACTCATCAGGGCATTGAAAGAATGTGGGGGGTACGACTTCAGCAACTACTCCCTAAAGTCATTCATGCGCCGTGTCGAAAAAGTCCTGTACGACAACAAGATGGACATCTACGCGCTCACTAACGCCATCAAAATTGATCGGCAGTTCCTCGACCAAGTTGTAAAAGACGTGACGGTTAACACAACCGAGTTTTTCCGCGACCCGTCAGCATGGCAGGCGATGAAATACAGACTTCTTCCAAAACTCCACAGCCAGAAAAACATCAACATCTGGCATGCGGGGTGCAGCGTCGGAATGGAAGTGTATTCGATGGAGATCATGCTTTATGAAGCTGGACTCCTCGACAAATCAACCATCTACGCCACAGACATCAACGCCGACGTGCTCGAAACGGCAAAACGTGGACAATACAACCACCGGAACGCCCAGGAATACATAAACAACTACAACAAGGGCTTGTGTATCAATCCATACAACTTTGAGGAACGAATAAACATCCCGATTCAAAAATACCTCGACTTCAACGAGCGCGAGGACTCCATAAAAGTGAAGCCATTCCTGCTCGGTAAAACGACATTCAAGAAACACAACCTCGTGTCCGACCCTAACCCGTTCACAGGTGTGAAATACGACATCATACTCTGTCGCAACGTGCTGATATACTTTAACCAGACTCTTCAAAACAAACTTTTCGGCGAGTTCTGGAATTTGCTGGCAGACGGCGGAACGCTCCTGCTCGGCATACACGAAAGCATACTCGGACCCTGGGCGTCGAAATACGAGAAAAAAGGACAACTTTACACTAAGAAAATACAATAAACCAACCAAATGGAAGACTTGACCAACATAACCGACGAAGAACTAAGGCGCATCATCCAGATGGTGCGAACAATCGACGATGTTGACCTCGGACAGCTGCAGCCAGTCATACTCCGCCACAGGGTATGGCGGTTCGCCATGCTCCAAGGGTTTGAGTCAGCATCAAAACTGGTAGAAAAACTTGTCACAGACCGGTCACTGATACACATCTTCCTGCAAAAAATTTCGGTGCCAACCACAGAACTATTCCGTGACGCCGAATTTTGGAATGAACTCGAGACAATCATAAACGAAAAACTAAGCATCGAGAGGTTCATCAAGATATGGGTGCCGGACATCTGTGGTGACGACGAACTCAACTCGCTCCTCGTCATCCTCAGCCGCAACAACCTCTTGCACAAGGCAACGATATACGCCACATCTCCATTTCAACAGGTCATCGACAACAGCAAAGAAAGCTACATCGACCCAAAGAAATTTGAGACAAGCGAAGCTAACTTCAAGCGCATACACAGCGACAACACGCTGCTCCCATACCTTGAAAGGCTGGAAAAGAACTACAAGTTCTCGCCCGCCCTGCTCGACAAAGTGATATTCCTCAAACAATGTGTCAGCACGGACCCGCCGCCAGACAAGGGATTCAATCTCATCCTGTTCCGAAACCGGTGCCTCTACTACAACCCGACCACAAGGCGCACCGCACTCGAAAAAATAGGACAAAGCCTAATGCCAGGCGGATACCTTGCACTCGGCTTCGGCGAAAACCTCGACGAAACAGACCAGCAAGTATTGCTTACACAGGCCTCAAAAACCGAAAAAATATACAAGAAAAAACAATAAAGCACTCAATAACAAATGTTGTACGTAGTAATAGGAGGATCAGCAGGCAGTTTTCAGACAGTTACGACCATACTATCCGAACTGCCAAAAACATTTCCACACCCGATGTTTCTATGTCTCCATAGGCTAAAGCACATCAGGTCGGGATTTGTGGAGGCTCTGCGCCTCAAATCGAAACTGACGGTTCACGAACCATGCGACAAAGAACCGATACAGCCGGGACAAGTCTATCTCGCCCCAGCCAACTATCACATGTACATCGAGAGAGACAACACGATAGCCCTATCGACCGAAGAACCTGTAAACCACTCTCGCCCGTCCATAGACATCACATTCGTCTCGGCGGCGAAAGCATACGGCACACGATGTCTCGGCATACTGCTCTCTGGAGCAAACAAGGACGGTGCATTCGGGCTCAAGACAATGAAAGACGAAGGCGGAACAGTAATGGTACAATCGCCAGACGAATGTCAGGTCAAAACCATGACCGCAGCAGCTATAAAAATTACCGACGTGGACTACATATTCCAGTCGTCACAGATAATAAGCTATTTACAAAACCTCAAATAAATCGACAAAGCCATGCAACAAACAGATAAAAGAAAATCAATAACGGTCGTCCTGATATTATACCTGATAATCAGCGTATTATTCGGATTGTCGGCGTTCAAATACCTCGCGCCGAAATTCATCACGCCTCATACCGAAATAGGCATATTTGCACTATTGAGCATCGCTGTGGCGCTCTACGTAGTCTTCAACCTCAAAAAAGTTGCAGTCAAGCACGTGTACTCGACCAGTGACACGAAGCAAGACTCCATTGCTGAAAGAGACCGCAAAGAACATGAACAGCAAGAACTTGAACAACAGGAAAAAGAGCTCAAACGCCGCAAACTCGAACAGGACAGGCAGGAACTCAACGCGAAAATCACTGAGATTTACGAACTAACCAAAGACGTGACCGAAACTGAAAAATACTTTGATCAGTTGCTCATCTCGATCTCTAAGGTTGTGCCGATGGTTCAAGGCGTAGCTTACACAGCCAGACCGGGCGACCCAGACCCATCATACGCCATTCAAAGCACGTACGCCTTCTATACAACCGACACAAGCCGTTCATTTGCCCTCGGTGAAGGAATACCGGGACAAGTTGCAAAGGACAAAAAAATTCTATGCCTTGACCAAGTGCCGGAAGGCTACATCACAGTGGTGTCAGGTCTTGGTTCAAGTTCTCCACACTACCTCATCGTCGCCCCAATCATTCACGACGGCAAGACGCTCGCCGTACTTGAAATGGCGATGTTTGAGAAACCGACATTCGACATCAATGAATTCCATAAACAATTCACGGAAAAACTCTCCGATAAAATCTCCACTCTCGTAAAGATATGAAACGAGCAGTAATCATCGTGGCGGGCGGCAAAGGCATTCGTATGGGTTCCACGCTGCCAAAACAGTTTATGCAAATAGGCGGACAGCCGATATTGTGCCGCACGATAGAGAAGTTCAGACAGTTTGACCCCGAAATCACCATCGTAATCTCGCTCCCGACGCAATGGGTCGGCGCTTGGGTGCAACTATCGGCAGGCATCATTGCGCCCAATAGTTACATTATGGCAGAAGGCGGAGAGCAACGCTATCATTCCGTAAAAAACGCCCTGATGAAAGTGCCAAACGACATCGACCTCATCGGCGTACACGACGGCGTAAGGCCATTGGTAAGCGTCAAGACCATTGCAAACGCCTACACCGAGGCGGCTCTCCACGGCAACGCCATTCCCTGCATCGCCCCGCCCGAATCCATTAGGATTGTAAATGCCGACAATACCAATGCGCCCATCGACCGCAACACCGTTAAACTCATCCAAACCCCACAGGTATTTGCCGCCGATATGCTCCGCGCCGCCTATTCGCTGCCCTACACTCCCGAATTTACCGACGACGCAAGCGTAGTGGAACGCCACGGCATCCCAATCCACCTCATAGACGGCGACCGTCAAAACATCAAAATCACAACAATAGAAGACCTCAAATATGCGGAATATGCAATAAAAAATCAATAAATCAATAAATATGAAGAGAATTTTTTATTATATGACTGTGATTATGATTGCGGCGGGATGTGGTGCGTCGAATCAAAATGGAAACAGCAACGGCAGCAACTGTTCCACGACGGTGGACGGTTTCACAACAATGGACATCGAATGTACGGGCGGCAACAAAATAGCGTTCAAGGATTTGGTGGATTCGGTGCGCGTGATTGTCTTGGACGAAAGCACTGAGGATGCGTTGATTGGCCGTTTTGTCATCAATATCCACAAGGGTGGCGGACGAATAATTGTAGAGGACGATTCCGATCGTCCGGTGAAGTTTTTTGATGCTAATGGCAAATTTATAAAGTCGTTGCGCAAAGGACCAGGTCCAGGCGAAGTAGATATAATTGAGGCGGAATGTTACAATCCGGTCGCAAATGAATACCTTGTCTATAACGGCGGGACTATTTCGGTTTTCGACTCAGATGGCAATTTCAAATCCAAGACAAATGTGCCATTTGAGTTCGGCAAAATGACGTGTATGAATGACGATTACCTTTTTTATATATTCCCGGCTATGGCTAACAAGGATTTGTTTTTTTCGTTTGTTGTTACAGACAAGAATTTCAACATCAAGTTTAAGGCGTTGCCGTACAAACATCAGATAATGCCGATTTTGGGTGGACCTGACAGTCATTATTTTAGAAATTTTGGCAACCGTGTGGAGTTCCCAAACAACGACACAATTTATTCTTACGACGGCACTTCACTAACGCCTAAATCGTACATTTCGTACTCTGAAAAGCGAACATACGAAGAAATCAGCAAAAGAGTTCTTACCGTGTATGCAAGTGACGGAGTGACGCAACTTGTTCACGTGACGAGCAATGATCCATACGAATGGTTCCAAATGGTTCGTAATGAGAAAACTGGACATTCGTTTGCATATCAATGCGATGATGATAATTATGATGATGATTCCGATCTCTATTTTTGGACGCAGGCAATGGAAGACGGTGATATGTGTATGATAATCGGAAGCCCAGGGGCAGTTAAGGTATTTTTACGCTCAATCGCCGACAAGTTGACCCCTACGCAAAAGTCTATGTTTGAGAATTTTGAGACGAAAGATCAACATACGTTAGTATTGTTTAAATTCAAGGATTTTTAAATTGATAATTGAAAAAACAAAAATCAACAAATCAACCCAATGCGTGTGTTGCACATAATAAGGAAAGCATACCTATTGCCAGTATATTTTTATAGGATAGCCATCTCCCCTATCCTACCTAACTCGTGCCGCCACACGCCCACCTGTTCACAATATTGCAT
>JAGCRY010000214.1 GCA_017964465.1 Bacteroidales bacterium
ATTCAAAAGACGGTGTAAAAGAAAAAATCGCCACGGAAAGAATGTTAAAAAATATTCTCGGCGATGGCGAAAGTTATTTCAAGGATTTTCTGAAATTGAGGAATGTTTTTGGCAAAATTGACAGACGTCAGGACATTGCGGATTCGGTGGTCGCTGACATCGAAAATATGCGACACAAGTTTTATGCGGAGTATTTGAAGTCGCTGATAGCCAAGACGAAAGGCGTGATGACGGCGGAGCAACAGCGCGGCGGATATACGGTGCATCAGGCGGGCGCAAATACGGGCGACGCGCTTTTGGAGGATATTTTGAAGGATTACAAGGGCAAGGTCGTTTTCTTTGATTTTTGGAACACGTGGTGCGGTCCCTGTCGTATGGCGATCAAACAGATGGCACCGATGGAAGAAAGTTTTGAAGGTCAGGACGTTGTGTTTGTGTTGTTGGCTGACGAATCGTCCCCGGCGGAAGAATGGTCAAGGCTGATAACACAGATGAAGGGTCATCATTACCGCCTGAGCACAAAACAAATGCACTCGTTGATGCAAAAATGGAACTTGACCGAATTTCCCTCGTATGTGATTTTCGGCAAAGACGGCGCGGTGAAGGACGTGCACTCCATTTTCAAAGGTGTTGATTACTATAAGGGGAAGATTGAGGAGGAATTGAGGAAGTGAAATTTTTGACCTTGGAAATGAAAAATCTTTCTTATCTTTGCAAAAACTTTAATGGTTATGACAGACGAAATCAAGATATACACAGCCGAGGAAGTAGAATCCCTTATTTACCACGTCAGAGGCGTTCAGGTGATGCTTGACGCTGATTTGGCGGCGATTTATGGGTATTCGACAAAGGCGTTTAATCAGCAAATAAAGAATAATATTGAACGCTTTGACGAGGACTTTATGTTTCAATTGACAGAAACAGAACTACAAAACTTGAGGTCAAAAATTTTGACCTCAAGTTGGGGCGGTACACGTTATCGTCCTTACGCCTTCACCGAGCAAGGCATCTATATGCTGATGACCGTCTTGAAAGGTGAGATTGCGGTGAAACAGAGCAAGGCGTTGGTGAGAATTTTTAAACAGATGAAAGATTTTGTAGTTGAAAATCAAAACGTTATTGACAAAAGGGATTATCTTCGTCTGTCGCTCCAAACTGCCGAAAACGCAAGGGATTTGATTGATATTAGGAGTTCTCTCGCCGAATTGGACGACAAAGTGGCTGATGCCGTTGCCAAAATAGGCGATTGCGTTACTCAGTCGGAACTTTCTAACATTATGCTCGATTTCTCAAAACCCGCCACAAAAATTGGTTGGTTGATACTCAATGGTCAGCCTGTGGAGTCGGACATTGCATATCAAGAAATCTATTCCAAGGCAAAACATTCGATTTTTATTATCGACAATTATATTTCGCTCAAAACACTCGTGCTTTTCAAGGACGTTGCGCCGAAAGTGGAAATCACAGTTTTCAGCGACAACATCAACAAAGGACTGCATCAGATTGAGTTCAATGATTTTCTCGCCGAATATCCGTCGTTGAAAATTAACCTCAAAACCATCGGCGGCACAATTCACGACCGGTACATTGTTACCGACTATGGTAAGAAAACCGAAAAAATCTACCATTGTGGTTCGTCATCAAAAGACGGCGGCAGAAAGGTTTCTACCATCACGCTCGTTACCGACAATGCAATCTACTCGCCGTTGATAGGACAAATTGTAAACAACCCTCAACTTGTATTGAATTAGAATGTTACATCACAAAACCTAATGATTATGAACAAAAAACTAATAATTCCTGCCCTCGTCGCTGCGACGCTTATGTCGTGTGGCGGTGCTAATCAGGGCAACACTCAGGGCGGCAATGCCTCTACTTCAACCACTCAGGAGGCGACAAAGCCCGCAGAATCCGGCAAGACGGATGTCCAAACCAAGCCCAACAAACCTGTCTATGTGATTGCGGACAGGTTGGGCGGCAAGTTCATACTCTGCGACGAGAATATGCCCTCCGATGCAAAACGCAAGATGCCCGCGCAGACGCCCGATTCGTTGAAGAATTTCAAGTACATCATCGACGACGGCAAGTATTATCCCGTCAAGTTGGTGGGCTATCAGGTGGGCAACGAAGACGCCGACAATGGTCGTGATACTTGGATTAACTTCGACAATATGGCGGGTTGGGTCTATGAGATGGAGTCGGGCAAATTGCTCGAAAAACCTGAGGATGAGTATGATGCGGCGTGGGCGTATCCGCTGTTGGTGGATGATGCCTTCAAAAATTCGGTGAAGGTCTATGCCCCAAAAAGAACCCTCAAAGACGGTGCTCCGGTGGCTTTGCCCAAAGATTTGGTGGAGAAATTTGAGAAAAAGTACGGTCGTCAGATACTGCACGGCTCGTTGGGTTGCACATTTGGCGACAACGACGAGTACAAGTTTGTCAATATGCAGTTCAAGAACAAGGGCAACAAGGCACTTGGCGTGGTGGCGGTCGTAATGCCCGATGGCAGCATCAGGTCGCTCGATTTGGAGCGTGAGTGGAGCGAGGAATCCACGTGGCGCGTTGACGACGGCGGCGAGTTCTACGGCTACGGATTTGATTTTGCGACAGTTGAGAACGGCAAGTTGTACATCTATCTCGTTGACAGCGGCGCGGAAGGCTTCAATTATGACAATTATGAAGTTGCTGACGATGGTCTCCGTTTGGGCAAGGTCAACGCAAGTTTCTACGCTGCGCCGGAATAAAATTTTCAATGGTAAAATGGTGTAATTTTTGCTGCATTATTGTTGCACGATGAGTATTTTGCTTGACATATCGACTGATGAGGCTTCTTGGATGGACGGCCTCCGCAAGTGGGCGGACGAGAATATTGATGTTCTCCTCGTCTTGGTTGCGGTGTCGTTGTTGTGTATAATTGCCTTGATAATAGCGATTTACAGAATTATTATCATCAAGCGCAAGTCGGTATCCAAACTCGCCGAGAAGAATATGGAAATCCGCGAGGTCAATAATAAGATGCTCGGCAGTGTCAACTATGCAAGCCGCATACAGGGCGCGGTGATAACGTCCATTGTGGATGTCAACGCCATTTTCCCCGTCAATTTTATTTTGTACCGTCCACGCGACATTGTGGGCGGCGACTATTACCGCGCCCTGCGTTGCGGCAGGTATTCTGTGATGATTACCGCCGACTGCACAGGGCACGGTATTCCAGGCGCATTGCTCTCTATGCTTGGAATTTCGGCTCTGAGGGAGTATATGGTGACGGAACAGGACGCCGAAAATCCCGGCACGGTGCTCGACCGTATGAGGTCTTTCATCAAATCTACACTCGTGAAAAGCGGCGGCGGCTCCCTCGACGACGGTATGGATATGACGATATGTAGTTTTGATTTTGAGAAAATGGAAATCCGTTATGCCATCGCCAATCAGACTGCATTGATTATCAGGGGCAACGACGCCATCCGTTTGAAGGGCGACGCGATGCCTGTGGGCAGTTATGTGAGGGAGAAGGAACATTTTAAGACTCAGGTAGTTGGCATCGAGAAGGGCGATATGGTCTATATGTTTTCCGACGGTTTGCAAGACCAACTCGGCGGGCGCGATTGCCGCAAATATCTCCTCAAAAATCTCACCGCCACTCTCATCGAAATCCACAACGACCCAATGAACGAACAGCGCGTCGCCCTCGAACAGACCATCATCGCTTGGCGCGGTGGCAATCCTCAGATAGATGATATGACGATGGTGGGCATCAGGGTTTGACATCCATAATATTTTTCACAGACGGCTGATTGTCGGTGTGTTCGCCGATGAACTTCTCCATCCACATCATATTGTACCAACGGTTGAACTTGAAACCGCTTTTTTGAAATTCGCCCACGAACCTGTAGCCGTGTTTTTCGTGGAAACGGCGGCTTGCGTCGGTGACGTATTCATCGTCGGGGTCGTTGGACGATGTGATGCTTGCATTTATATTGAGGATTCCTTGCAGGGCGAGCAGGCGTTCAAGTTCGTTAAGGAGCAATGTGCCAACATTTTGTCGGCGGCAGTCCTTGTCGATGTAGATGGAACTTTCCACGCTCCAATCGTAAGCCTTCCGCGTCCTGAATCTCGATGCGTAGGCGTAACCCCTTATCACGCCGTCCTCCTCCGCCACAATGTAAGGATAGAAGCCCAAAGTTTTCTCTATCCTTTGCGCGAAATCCTCCACGGTAGGCACAGTCCATTCAAACGTAATTGCCGTATTTTCAACGTAATAGGCATAAATGCGCAGCAGTTGCGCCGCGTCGGCAGTGGTTGCGAAACGTAAATTCATAGTCCTTCAATTTTCCCGCAAAACTACAAAAGTCATACGACATTTTCTCTATTTCCCCCAAAAAAATTTTGCATTTCTTCCCGCATTTCCCTATATTTGTGCAATTGTTTTTTAATTGGAAGATTATGAACCAAAATACACCACCACCAATACCGCCGCAGTATCAGTCGAAGACGCAGACACCGCCGCCATATCAGGGGCAGCCGGTGATTGACCCGCTGTTTGTGGGCAAGTCGGAGGCGCAAATACTCGACGGGATTATCGACCGCGAACTCACGGCGGCAGGTTTTGACGTCAAGAATGATTCTCTTACACATTTCGAGAAGAAAAAATTGACGGCAACGCTCATTTCTGCACCTATCAACTTGATTATCATCACGTTGTTTAGGACGTTCCATTATTCGTCATTTTTTGCGGTGATTCTCATTTTGATTAATTTTTGGATATGGCGGAAGTTCCAAAAATCGGATCTCAAAATGTTTTTGTTGAAGGAAATCAAGGCTCGTCCCGACGAAAAATTTTCTGATGTTATCGCGCCTCAACTTTATGATAAGTGCAAGAATCAGAAGTGGTTGCGGCTTGGAATAATTGTGGCTTGCACGTTCCTGATACCGGCGTTGATGTTCCTGAAACCGCACGTTTTCTACGAGGACGCGCCCGACGGCAAGTACGTAAGGTTTTATACCGAAGGTTTGACGGGTGGCGAGACGCTCGTGATTCCCGACGAAATCGACGGAATCCCTGTCAAGGGCATCCGTGGCGATGTTTTCAATTCTACTAATCTCGTGTCGGTAACGCTGCCAAATTCCATCGACACGTTGCGTGGACACGCTTTTGAGGAATGTACAGATTTGGTGGAAATTTACTTGCCCAAAAATCTC
>JAGCRY010000215.1 GCA_017964465.1 Bacteroidales bacterium
TGCCTGATGCAGATTACAAGGCAGCGCGTTAGGCCCGAGATGGACATGAAGACGCAGGAAACTTGTCCGTGCTGCGGTGGCACGGGTCAAATCACGTCCTCTATTGTGCTTGCTGACGAAATCGAGGATAACATCAAGAATGTCCTTGACGAAAATGTCGTAAGCAAGTTGTACCTGACTGTGAACCCAATCGTGGAGGCCTATCTGACCAAGGGCGTCATCTCGATAAGGATGAAGTGGATGCTGAAATACAAAGTCATGATTAAAATTATAGCCGACTCTGAATATGGCTTGATTAATTTCGCAATCCACGACGAAGACGGCGTACTCCTTAACAATTATTGATGAAATTTTTTGCGGTGCATCACTCGGATTTTGATGCGCCGCAATTTTTTTTTACATTCTGTTTGATTTTTCCAACATAATGTATTATCTTTGGACTTGAAAAATGAACCAAAAAAATGCTTTGAAAAATGAAAGTGAAAATTGAATACACCAAAGGCGAAACCACAAAGGAGGATCTCTTGGCTCTCCAGGGTTTCATCGAAAGGCAGAAAATCAAGGGCGTTTCCAGGGTTGGTATCGCCACTCAAAGACCAAAAAAAGGGCAGATGGGCTCGGGCATTGTTTCGGCTCTCTCGGCGTTGGTAAGCTCTGCCACAGGACCTCTCTCTGCGCTTGCAATGGCTCTTGTGGAGTGGGTGAAGCTAAAACGAAGCGAAATCCGTCTCACTGGCACAAGCGGTGCTGAACTCGTCATTTCAGGCAAGGTTAAAGAGAAAGATTTGGAGAACGCTATTGAAAAGTTTTTCACACAGGAGAAAGCCAACGTGAAGGCTGGTGCAAAACGTTCAAAACCAACACCTCCGCCGCCACCGCCCGCACAGAACGAAGAAAAGAAATAACAAGTCATAATGCACAAAAAGAAACTCTCAATCATAACCCTCGGTTGCAGCAAAAATCTTGTTGACAGCGAGGACATTGCCACACGCATTCACAGCAGGTACGATGTCGCTTTCGATGACGACACCGACGCCGACATCGTGCTTGTGAATACGTGTGGTTTCATTCTCGACGCCAAACAGGAGAGCATCGACACAATAATGGAGTACATCAACCTCAAAAATGAGGGTAAAATCCAAAAACTATTTGTATTTGGCTGTCTTTCACAGCGTTACAAAAAAGAACTTTACGCCGACATTCCCGAAGTGGACGAGTTTTTTGGTGTTGACAGCCTGTCGGCGATACTTGATGCGCTCGACTGTGATGACATGAAAAATTCCATTGTCAAAGAGCCGCGCATGATTTCCACACCCAAGCATACCGCCTACATCAAAGTTTCAGAAGGTTGTGATAGATATTGTGCATTTTGTGCAATTCCTTATATCAGAGGACATTACGTTTCACGCCCGATGGAGGAAATTGTTGGCGAGGTCGAAAGGCTTGCCCAGAATGGCACGCGGGAGTTCAATCTCATTGCGCAGGATTTGAGCTATTATGGCAAGGATTTGTATGGCGAGTACCGATTGCCGGAACTTGTTGAAGCATTGGCGGCAATAGAGGACGTGAAATGGATTCGCTTGCATTACACGTATCCCAACAACTTTCCGCTCAGGACATTGGACATCATGCGCGACAATCCCAAAGTCTGCAAATACCTCGACATTCCGCTCCAGCATATCAATGACAATGTTTTGAACAAGATGAAGCGTGGACACAGCCGTGCCGAAACGCTTGAACTTTTGAAACAATTCCGTGAGAAAGTTCCCGATATTGCACTGAGAACCACATTGTTAGTCGGTTTTCCAGGCGAGACCGACAAGGCTTTTGAGGAGTTAGTGGAGTTTGTGAAGGAAACCAAATTTGACCGTCTCGGCGTATTTCCATATTCTGCGGAGGAAAACACATACAGTGCGGAGCATTATGCCGACCGTATTTCAAAGAAGAAAAAGCAGGAACGCGCCGACCGCATCATGTCCATACAGCAGAAAATTTCATTGCAACTCAACGCCGCCAAAATCGGTCGCGTTTTTGAAATCGTGGTCGATAGGGTAGAGGGCGACTATTTCGTCGGGCGCACCCAATATGATTCGCCGGAAGTGGATTGTGAGGTGCTTGTTAAGACTGCCGACGCGCCAGACTTCCAGATTGGCGGTTTCTACAATGTGGAAATCACTGATGCCGAGGAATTTGACCTCTATGCGCGACCTGTCGCATAGTTTTGTGCGAAAGGTCACGTATAAAAGATTGTTTACGAAGCCGATTCTTCAAAGATTTTCCACAATTTGTCGTCCGGAACGGGAGCTGTAATGTCAATTTCCTCCTTGCTGACAGGGTGGATGAATTGTACGCGGCGGGCGTGGAGTGAGAGTCCGCCGTCGGGATTGCTGCGCGGATAGCCATATTTGAGATCGCCTTTCACGGGGCAACCGATGTTGGCAAGTTGGCAGCGGATTTGATGGTGGCGACCCGTCAAAAGTTCAATTTCCCAAAGGTAATAGCGGTCTGATGCGCTGAGTATCTTGTAGTTGAGTATTGCTTTTTTAGCCTCCTTGGATTCCTGTTTTGCGATGAACGATTTGTTGAGTTTTTCGTTTTTCTGAATGAAATTTTCCAAAGTGCCTTCCTCCTGCGGCGGCTTGTTTGCAGTGATTGCCCAATAAGTTTTGTGGATGTTTCCATCGCGGAACATTGCATTGAGGCGCGTCAAAGCCTTGCTCGTCCGTGCAAAAACCACAATGCCCGATGTTGGTCTGTCGAGACGATGCGGCAACCCGATGAATACCTCGCCGGGCTTGCAATATTTTTCCTTGATGTAAGTTTTCACGCTGTCTATCAACGTTTTGTCACCAGTCTTGTCCGCCTGCACAATTTCATTGACAGTCTTGGAGACGATGATTATATGATTGTCTTCGTAAAGTACCTGCATAATTCTTTAATCTAAATATCCTCTTTAATCTTTAATCTTTATTCTCTCCTATCTCCTCTCTCCTCATTCCTCTCTCCTCTTTCCTCATTCCTGAATCGCTTGCAGTGTCAGTTCGCAGCGTTTGCCGTCGTAAAAAGCGTCCAACACTTCTGCAAAAATCGAATTTGGCTCTACGGCGTCAAACAGTGTCATCGAGGATCGCACTTTTTTGGCGTCGATGCCGCCGAGTATTTGCTGCGCTCGTTTGCCTTTGTGCATCAGCAACGCCCTCGAAATCTCCTTCAAACGGCTGTTAAGTGTCTCATTTTTAAGGTATTCTTCAGCCTCAGCGCGTCCGCGTATGCCGTAATATTGGCTCATCTCGCTGAACCCAAGTCCCTCGATTTGCGGAAACACATACCAAATCCAGTGTCCCCATTTGCAGCCGTCGTTGATTTCCTTCAACGCCTCCTGATAGGCGGAGTGCGCGTCCTGAGCCTTAATAAACCTTTCTATGCCAGTAGTTTTCATTGTGTCAATATTTTTTTGTGATTACAAAGATAGATATTTTTTTTGTGGATTTGCAATTTGGGTGTGTGATTTTTATTATATTTGCAAAAATATAATACTACTACTTTATGCCGAACATGCCATTGGCCGAGCGAATGAGGCCTAAAAATCTTGACGAATACATCGGGCAGCAGCACCTTGTGGGCGAAGGGGCTGTCCTTCGCAATATGATAAACACCGGACGCATCCAGAGTATCATACTTTGGGGCCCGCCCGGCGTGGGCAAGACTACTCTCGCCCGCATCATCGCCAAATCTGGCAACCGCGCCATGTACACCCTCAGTGCTGTCACAAGCGGCGTGAAGGTCGTGCGCGAAGTGTTGGAGAAGGCGCAGCACGCCTCATTTTTCAATACACAGACTCCGATACTTTTCATCGATGAAATCCACCGTTTCAATAAGAGCCAGCAGGATTCGTTGCTCGGTGCGGTGGAGCAGGGAATTGTGGTTTTGATTAGTGCAACGACCGAAAATCCGTCTTTTGAGGTGATTGCGCCGTTGTTGTCGAGATGTGAGGTTTATGTGTTACAACCACTTGAAAAACAAGACCTTGAAAACTTGTTGAACCGTGCATTGACTTTGGATTCTGTATTGAAGGATATGGACATAAAAGTCGAGGAAACTGGTGCGTTGTTTAGGCAGAGTGGGGGAGATGCGCGTAAGTTGCTGAACATCTTGGAGATTGTCATTAATGCGCAGGCTTCAGAGCATATTGTCATCAATGATGAAACCGTTTCAAAATGCCTTCAAAAGACCACGGCGATGTATGACAAGAAGGGCGACATGCACTACGACATCATTTCGGCGTTCATCAAGTCGATACGTGGCAGCGATCCAAATGCGGCGGTTTATTGGTTGGCGAGAATGTTGGCGGGTGGCGAGGATTTGAAATTTATCGCGCGGCGGCTTGTGATTTCGGCGAGTGAGGACATTGGACTTGCCAATCCTAACGCGATGTTGATTGCCAATGCTTGTTTTCAGGCGGTCAGCACAATCGGCTATCCCGAATCGAGGATAATTCTCAGTGAAACAGTAATTTATCTTGCCAATTCACCCAAGAGCAATTCAGCCTACAATGCCATCAATACTGCAATGGAACTTGTAGGAAAGACTGGCGACCTGCCTGTGCCGATGAATATCCGCAACGCTCCGACTAAGTTGATGCAGCAGCTTGGCTATGGTGCGGACTATAAATATTCGCATGATTATCCCGGTCATTTTGTTCAGCAGGAATTTATGCCCGACGAATTGAGCGGTACGTCATTCTACATCCCCGGCAACAACACTTCCGAACTACGTGCAAAAGAGACGATGCAGCAACATTGGGGCGAGAAGTACAAGTTGGACGGTTGATTTGCTGAATAATTGGTTCGTGTCCTGATAATTCGGCTTAATATTTGTTATCAAACCCAAAAAAAACTCATATTGACAGCCATGAAATTCAAAGATTTGAAAATACGCAAGCAGTTGAGTATAGCATTTACAGTGGCGGTTGTACCGCTTATGTTCATGTCTATTGTGCCCATTGTGAAGGTGGGGACTATCAACGACACTGCCCAAAAACTTGTCAACAAATATGCTCCCATGCTTCATGTCGCCAACAGCATGCTTGACAATCTGGGCAATACGGTTTTTGAATTTAGGACATTCCTTGATTCTAACAACGACGATAAAATCTATCAACAGGGCATGGAGGCTTTCATGGCGACTTCCAACGATTTCGCGCAGTTGTCGCAATATATGGATGGTAACGACGAGCCAGCAGATTTGAGAGAAGCGTATGATTCGGTTCAGACGGTTTTTTCACAACTTCAAAATTACTACAATCTCATCGACAGAATCACAACGCAGTATAAGGACGCCAACGCGGAACTCATTACAATTCAGCAGGACTATGAAGGGCGAGTAGTTGATTTTTACAATCGTATAAAAGCGATGCCGCAATATGCAGTGCCAAGCGAACAACTGCGCCGCAATATGCTCATTAACAAACTGTTGTCGTTGACAATCATAACCAACGACGACCAACTCCTAACCGATTATCTCGAAGAAAATGCCGACATAGAACAAAAA
>JAGCRY010000216.1 GCA_017964465.1 Bacteroidales bacterium
ACGGGCCCTAACGAGTACGAAAACAATGTCAACAACAATTGGTACACCTCGTACTCCGCCGTCCAAAATATGAAGTACACGATTTTTGCAATTGATTTCGTGAAGAAAAACTATCCCGATGATTTTGCAAGAATCTGTAAGTCAACCAATTTCGATGAGCGCGAAACCGGCAAATGGAACGACATCATTGAAAAAATGTACCTCGGCTACGACGAAAAACGCAAGGTCTTCATCCAAAACGACGGCTTCTTGGACAAGGAGTTGATTCCTGTTTCGCAACTCGACCCGAAGATGCGCCCAATCAATCAGCATTGGTCTTGGGACAGGATTCTGAGGAGTTGCTACATCAAACAGGCGGACGTTTTGCAGGGCTTGTATTTCTTTGAGGACAATTTTGACGTGGATACCATCAAGCGCAATTTTGAGTTTTACGAGCAATTCACGGTTCACGAGAGTTCGCTGTCGAGTTGCATCCACAACATCCTCGCGGCTAAGGTTGGGCTTTACGACAAGGCGTACAAGTTTTACCTCAACGCCTCGCGCCTCGACCTCGACGACTACAACAACGACACCTGCGACGGTTGCCACATCACCTCGATGGGCGGCACGTGGATGACTGTCGTTCAAGGATTTGGCGGTATGCGCATCAAGGACGGGATGCTCTCGTTCAACGCCGTCTTGCCCGAAAAATGGAACAGTTACTCGTTCCAAATTCGCCACAAGGACAACGTCCTGAAAGTGGAAGTCAGCAAGAGCGGCACGCACATCGAGCGTCTCGAAGGTGCTGAAACAGAAGTAATTGTTAATGAAGAAGTAATAAAAGTGTGATTTGTTTTAGGTAAGTAGTGTAGGGCGTTGCTCGTCAACGTCCAAAAATGTAATGGCGTTGCGCTGAGCGACGCCATTATGTTTTATTTTTGGGGAATAAAAAAAGGTCGTGACAGTTGAGAAATCTGCCACGACCGTTTTTATGTGAGATTGTGATAATGACTACCAGCCCGGGTTCTGTTTGAGGTTATGATAGATGCGATAAGCTTCCAGCCTGTCTTGCGGAGGGAATGGAAGAAGTTCGTTCTTGCCATGCTTGAATCCAGCACCTCGTTTCTTGTACAGGTCTTGGTCGTATGTGGTATAATCCACATAGCCCTCATGTTGGCTGCTGTTTCTTTCGTTGAATTTATCACGGAAAACAGGAACAATCCAATCCGCTTTCTCAAGGTCTTCAGTCTTGCCCCAACGGATAAGGTCGGCGGAGTGGCTGCCTTCGAGCCAAAGCTCAAAGCGTTTCTCATTTTGAACCTCCTGAAGAGTGAGCGAAGACGAGATGTGCGCGGAGCCGGCGCGTCGCTGTATTTGGTTCAGGTATTGGAGACCATCATTGTCGCCGGTCTGGGCGCATGCCTCTGCGTACAAGAGAAGAACCTCTGCGTAGCGCATGACACTGTAGTTCCAGCTGTATTGTCCGAGCCAAGTGCCGGCATCATATATGTCACTGTCGTCATGCGGAACATTTTTCCAAATGAAGTAGCCCTCATTTATAAGGTAACCTTGGTACCCGTTGACACCGCGGTCTCTGTCTGTGGACTTGAAATTGGTTTTCCCAGGAGTGAATTTTTCTCCATCAGAAACCCATCTGATGTCATAGAGAACCTCGTCGTAGGTCTTTATCCATGCTTTCCTGCGGGCGGAGTTTATTCCATCGTTTTGGATAAGAGCCTCTGAAAATGCGGCAGTTGTGCCTAACCAACCCCAGCCGGTACTGAAGATTCCTCCTTCAGACAAACTTGCAAAACGTCCAGCAAAAAAATCTTCTCTCCAGTTAAAAGTGGCTAAAGTATTCCAGGTATTAGGCGAAGTTCCATCCGCCTTTACCTCAAACTCGAATACAGATTCAGAGGAAGCGTTGCCGGCATAATGTCCTACATTCTTAATATCGTTGAGCAATGCGTATTTGCCTGAAGATATGACCTCTTTCAGTGCGGCTTTTGCTCCGTTATAATCAGCTTTCCAAAGCAAAGCCTTGCCTTTTACGGCGTATGCGAATCCCTTTGTGATTTTCATTGCGCCTTCTTTGTCGCCTGTACTCTTGCGCTCGTCGAGGTCGGGGAGAGCGGCGTCAATCTCGTCAGCCACCCACTGCATCACCGCATCACGTGATTCTGAGTTGGTGAGCGGCTTGTCGGCGGTTGCCACTCTGTCAGGAATGGGTGCCGCGCCGTAATATATGCCCATCATCATTTGTGCGTATGCTCTTATCACGCGAGCCTCTGCGATTGCTCTTTTCATTGCTGGTGTGAGTTCGGTCATCCACTTGAATCCTTCGATGAATTGGGTGCTCTCGTTGATTGGGCGGTAAAGCATTACGTAGCTACCAACTGAAATATAGTTGTCACTTTTAAAAAGGAAATTGTGGAAATTTCGCTCTTCCACACAGTCTCCATCACCTGATCCCGCCAGATAGATGTCGGGATCCTGGAAATTTGTGAGCGCGAAATGTGGTCCGTAGTTGTATCCAGTAATATCTCCAATGAATACAAAGTTTTGGTGTGTCCTAAAGTAGAGGTCTGCCAATGACGAAAGAGCATCCTCCTCGTTCAGCACAGGATTATCCACACCGTTGATGCTGAGAGTCACCGGACAGTTGGCGAAAGCGTCTTCGCCAATTGACACAATTGTTTTGGGAAGCATCGCCTTTGCCAGATTACTGCAATAAATGAATGCGAATGCGCCAATCTCGGTGAGCGATTCGGGGAAAGCGATGCTTACAAGAGCCTGGCATCCTGCAAATCCTGTGAATGTGCGCGATGCAATGTCTCCCGACATACTTCCTTCGATTTTTGCGAGGCCGGTGGTTTTTGTGAGGTCGAGGATGACAGAGAACACCAGTTTGGTTTCCTCACCGGCTTTCGACAACGATTTCGACGATGGAGTCTCCGGCTTGAGTTCGTCGCGTCGCTTGCGGAGAGCTTCGCCGGCGGCGTTCACAATGTCTTGGGTGAGCTCGCCTTTTACCTTGATCTCGTAATTGCCAGCATTGAGTTTCGAAATCATTTCCGACAGCTTGTCAGTGCTAACGAATCCTTCGGCGTCCAAAAAGCTTGGATCTACTTGGTCGATGGGTTGTTGGTTGTTGTCCGGCTGCTGATTGTTATCCGGCTGCTGGTTGTTGTCTTGAGACTGTGGCGAGTCGTCGTCCTTGCTACAAGACGGCATCACGAACATCGCGACACCCGACAAAAGCGCCATTGCAACCAAAAATCTAAATCTTCTCATTGTAATGGTTGTTAATAGGTAAGTAATAATTTTTACGCCGTAAATTTAGGGATTGTTTTTTGATTATTCCATATTTTTCGGCAATTATTTTTGAAATATTTGATATGATGTTGATTATCAGCGTTGTGGTTTTCATCCACAACGCTTTTAAATACACTCCGACAACTTCACCATTTTTTTGACTGTTTTGCGGATTTTGTCGCGTTTGGTGTTGTATTCCATCGGACGCAAGATGCTCTTATGAAGTTGTTCTACAAGAAGTTTCATACGGTAAATGTTGAAATCTTCTTGAAGTTTCAGCCAAAAATGTGTGGGAATTCGCGTCGCTTTTTCCAAAGCAATTGCAGTAGGCTCGTCAACGTCCGCTTTGCAAGCATTGATAAGTCTTATTTTGTCTTCACTAATTCCTGAAATTTCTGCAAATTCTTTTTCAGAAATTTGCATTTCGTCCATTTTTTCCGACAGCGTTTCGCCGGGATGAAAAAATATGTACGGTTGTACACTTTTACCTGTCTTTGCCATAGTTACCTCCTATTTCCCGTGATAATTTGTAATTTCGATTATCTCTACACCTTTGATTTCAAGCCAAATGTACTTTCCATTTTCATCAGTTGGAATTGGTTCTTCGTGTGGTTCAAAAATCAGACGATACGGCTGGTCTAAATCGCACGCCCATTGTCCTTTCCTTTCACCAACAAGTTCGTGAAATTTGCCTGGCAAATATCGAACATCTTCAAGACTATTTGCCGCCTTCAAATTGGTGATTCGGGTCATAAATATCTTTGCCCGCTTCATGCCAAGGTATTTGACGCAATATCTGCCATCCTCAGAGCATTGCTCCAACTTTTTATCTGCAAATGAAACATCCATTGGTTTATTGTTTTTATTTGTCACAAAAATAAAAATTTATTTTTTTCCCGCCAAACTTTTTGCAATCGTTTGCGCATTTTTTCCACTAAAAAAATGCTGAAAAATTCTTCCTAACTGCCGAAATATCATTAAAATTGCAGCATCAAAAATCTCTTAAAAGATACCGATATGAAAAGATTTTTATACACGATTTTGGTGATTTGTGCCGCAGTGAATATCTCTTGCGGACAGGTGATTGAGTGCAGCCCCGAATTTCCGGCGTACAACACTCAGAATGTGGTGATTACGTTCCACGCCGACAAGGGTGCGGCAGGTTTGAAGGGTTTCACGGGCGATGTCTATGCGCACACGGGCGTCATTATGAAAAATTCGTCGTCGTGGACTCACGTGAAGTACGATTGGGCGGTCAATAAGCCCGATTGCAAACTAACTCGCACTGCCACAAATACTTACACGCTGACAATTTCGTCGGTCAAGGATTTTTATGGACTGACCGAAACTGAGGCGCAGAATGTTGACAAACTCGCTTTTGTGTTCCGCTCCGCCGATGGCAGCAAGGAAGGCAAGGAGACCGGCGGCAAGGATATTTTCTTGCAAATTTATGAACCGAGTGCGCTGAATGTCAGGGTTTTGTCGCCTATCAACAATCCATTTTTCGTAAATGCAGGCGAGAATGTTGAGGTAAAATTTTCTGTATCTAATGATAAGGCTACTGTAACTTGCAACGGCGAGGCCATCAGCGGCAACACTTACAATTTCACCGCGCCTGCCAACGGAGTGCATACGCTTGATTTTAAGGCTGTTAACGGCAATGAAACCGCAACTGCATCGCTCACTTGCGTGGTACGCAGCGCAGCCGTGGAAGGTACAATGGACAAAAAACTCCATCGTGGTGTCAACAAAACAGGCTCAAAATCAGCCACTTTCGTACTCTTTGCTCCCAACAAAAAATCGGCTTACGTGACGGGCGATTTCAACAATTGGAGCATCACAAATGAAGCCACGATGAAGAAGGACGGCGATTATTTTTTCTG
>JAGCRY010000217.1 GCA_017964465.1 Bacteroidales bacterium
CCAACATTTCGAGCGTGTCGAAATGTTGGGGTCCGAAAAACCAATTATCCTGCCGCCCATCCTATTGACCGCGCTCTCAAAACTCAGGCGCGTCCTCGTGGACGGTTCAAAAAACAATGTCGCAACTACCCTGCCGTCAAGCAGATGCGGTTCGGGCGTTTTCTCAAATCCCTCGGCTATTGCGAGTATCCTCAGTATCTCCTCTGTGGAAAAATCGGTGATGGATATCAGACTTCTATTTTTCATACAATTTTGATGTATTAGTTGATAAATTCTGAACTGCAAATATACAAAAACTATATTATCCACGAGCCGTAAAAATGTTAAAATCCCAAATTTTTTTTCCCCACATAACGCAAAATGCACGAAACCAGCCGCATCTGTATTTCTACATTTTGCGACAAGTTTCGTGCATCAGTTGTGTAGGCGTGGAAAAACGAGGGGCTACTTGAATGTGATTCCGCCGAGGATTTTGCCAGCCTCTTCACTAAGTTCTTCTTTGAAACAGATGATTACAACTGCCATTTTCTTGGAAACAGAGCTTTCCAAGAATGAAAACAGAGAGTACCATCCTTCCATGTCTGTGCGCTCGCCCAAAACAAACACGCCATAACCATTGTTACATTCAATTTCTCTGGAATCGGCGTTTTGGGGATCGATTTTGGTTTCTTTGCAAAATTCGAGTATCAACTCCTGAAGTTCTTCGTCGCTGAGTTTGTCGAAATCAATCGCTTTCTTGAGACCAGAAATGCCAAATGACATGTCAGTTCCCTTCATGACGACGCCATCTCCATCATTCTTGAGTAACTCCATTCCTGAAGGAACGGTGAATTGCATTTTGTACTTCTTCCATTCGTAAGTGTCCTGCGCCATAACGCTGACAACCATGCCGAGGAGAAGAACCATCGAGAGGATAATTTTCTTCATAGTGCTTTGTTTTTTTGAGTTATTTTTACAATTGTGATTTCTTTCTAATAGTTTTTTGCAAAGAGGTGTTTTGAAGTTAAAAGATGTTAATTTTTACGGTCTTTCCATTTGAATTGTTTTCATATTTTTTTCGACAATGGCTTTTTTTCATATTTTTGTGCTCCGAAAAAAAACAAAACCGTAAATGAGCACCAGCATTCTTTTGATAATAGCCACGTCGGTAATATCTGTCGCCGCCTTTGAGCGCGGGAGCATCATGCCTGAATCCTTGCAGAGGCCTGAGTGGATGTCAAAACTCAGGTTCAATGCCTATCTGATTTGGCAGAAACGGCAGGTGTATAGGATGTTCAGTTATGGCATTGTTCATGCCGACTATTGGCATTTGCTGTTCAACATGCTGACCCTGTATTTTTTCGGCGATTTTGTTGAAAACTGTTTCCGTGCGGTGTTTGGCATGCAGGCGGGTACGCTGGTTTATTTGGCGATGTATCTGACGGCGCTTGCAGTCTCCACGAGTGTGGACTTGTTCAGACATAAGGACAACCCGGGCTACAATGCCGTCGGTGCGTCGGGTGCGGTTTCGGCTGTGATTTTCGCGGCGATTTTCTTCAATCCAACCATGAGGATTTCGCTGATGTTCATCCCGATACCAACGCCGGGATGGTTGTTTGGAATATTGTATCTTGCATATTGCTATTATATGGACAAGCGCGGCATGGACAATATCGGACATTCGGCGCATTTTGTGGGGGCGATTTACGGCTTCATGTTTCCATTGATGCTCCGTCCGTCGCTCATATCGCTGTTCTTCGGGCAGTTGTAGAACAATTGAATATGGATTGATTAACCAAAGTTTAAAAAAATGGCAGTTTCTGCGTGTCCATACATTTTGCTCAACGGCAATTTCCACATGGCGAGCAGCTCGGTCTTCACAATCAGCAACCGCGCTTTCGCATACGGCGACTGCATCCGTGAGACAATACACACCTGCGCTGACAGGCTGTGTTTCTTCGACATGCACCTGCAGCACCTCCGTGAAGGCATGAAGGCGGCGATGATGGCAATCCCCGAAAAATTTCTCAACAAAAACGGCGAGTTTTCGCGTGAAATTTCAAAACTCATCACCAAAAACCGTGTTTTCCGTGGCTCTGTCATCACCATTTTGGTTTTCAGGGCGGATTTCACGCCAAAATCCATCTCTCCCGACCCTATTGAATATGCTGTGCAATGTGAGGCGCTCGACGAACTTGGTTTCTCGCTCAATTCCAAAGGCCTCAAACTTGGCGTCGTCAACAAAGATTTGTCAATGACGGCATCCACGTTGTCAAATTTCCATACTTCCGACAATGAAATCCTGCGCGTCGCAATACGTAAACAGTGTTTCAAGGACAGGCTCGACGACGTTATGATCATCAACAACGCCGGTCACATCGTCGAAACCGCAAACAATGGCAACATTTTCATCATAAAGGGCGACACGCTCCATACACCGCCCCTCGCCGACGGATGCAGGGCTGACGTTATGAGGCGTGTGATTTTGGAAAAAGTTGCGCCGGAATTGGGCATGACGGCTGTAAGCGACAAACCGTTGCTCCTGACGGACTTAAACAACAAAGTTGAGGAAATGTTCGTGGCTTCCACGCGCACTGGCATACAATGGGTCGCCGCATACAAAACGCTGCGTTTCATGCGCTCCAAGACAACAAACATTTTGAACAAACTATCACAACTCTACGAATCCCAACAATGAATCAAAAATCACCAAATCATAAAATGAAAATCTTAGGCATCATACCATCACGCTACGCTTCAACGCGCTTCCCTGGCAAGCCGTTGGCAATGATAGGCAGCAAGACCATGATTCACAGGGTCTATATCCAGGCAAGCAAGGCTTTTGAGGACATCATTGTCGCCACAGACGACGACCGTATTTTCAATGAAGTGACATCATTTGGCGGAAAGGCTGTCATGACATCACCCGACCATCAAAGCGGTACAGACCGTTGCGCAGAAGCCGCCGTGAAATATTGTCAGCAGACCGGCAAGACTTTCGACGCCGTGATAAACATACAGGGCGACGAGCCGTTTGTACGTCCCGACCAACTCACAAGCCTTGGCAAACTATTTGAGGACAAGACAGTTGAGATTGCAACGCTCATAAAGGAAGCAAAGACCTCGGACGAAATTTTCTCCGAAAACACTGCAAAAGTCATCGTCAATCTCCGTGGAGAAGCCGTCTATTTCAGCCGCAGCCCAATACCATTCAAACGTGGCGCAGACAAGGCTGAATGGGTCAATAAACACGTGTATTACAGGCACATTGGCGTTTATGCCTACCGCTATGACATTCTCCAGAAAATCACACTCTTGCCGCAGTCGAGCCTCGAACTCTGTGAAAAGCTCGAACAAGACCGCTGGATTGAGAATGGATACAAGATTATGACCTGCAAAACAGATTTTGAAGGACTTGCCGTGGACACCCCTGAAGACCTCCAAAGAATCTTGCAGACAATGGATGTGGACTAATTGAGTGGCACATATTTTGTTTTGAAAAAAATGAAGGGGATATGAAACAAAATGTCAGCATCAAACGTATAAGCAAAAACAAACACGATTTTTTTTCACTACCCCAAAACTAAACTTACAAGGAAAAAATAAAAATTTTAAGAAAATGAAAACGATTTTTAGGCATATCATCGCGATTGTTGCAGTAATGTTAATCGGACGCGCCGCCTTTGCCCAGCAGATTGACTTCAAAATCCACAACCAAAACCTTGACAGGCACGAGGTTGTGATTTATCCCAATCCTGTGGCAAGCGGCGAGATGGTTAAGATTAAGTCTTCATTCACAATCAAGGACATCGAAATCACAAACATCATCGGAAAGTGTGTGCAGCGTGAAAAAAACGCTAAACAAATCTATGACGACATCACCCTCAAACTTGACAAAAACGCCCCCGGAGTGTATTATGCAAAGATTACATTCGAGGACGACAAGTGGATTATCAAAAAACTGCTCGTCAGATAAAATATATTTGAAAAAATATTTGCACAATCAAATTTTTATGCCTAACTTTGCGGCGTCAGAGTTAAGAAATATTTTTATAAGTTATTAACCGACACTAATCTCCGAGAAAAATCTATTTCTCAAGAATCACCCAATACCTACGAATATATGTATGATTTGATAGAACTAAACAAAAAGTTAGTTTCAGAATTGCGTGAAATCGCCACCGAACTTGGAATCAAGAAGGCGGAGAATTTCAAAAAACAGGATTTGGTTTATGAAATCCTCGACGAACAAGCCAAACAAGGCGCATCAAAGGTTAAGTCCGAGCCGGACATCCCGCCTCAGCCTAAAAAACGCGGTCGCCCCAAAAAAACGCAATCAAATACTCCTGAACAACAACAGCAACAGCCTCAGCAGCCGCAATCTCAGCAGCCGCAGCAACAGCCGTCGCCGTCTCAGCCCTCCCAGCAACAGACTGAACAGCAGCCGAAAAAGAACAAACCCGGCAGGCCTAAGAAACAGAAATTGCAGCAGGGACAGCAGCCGCAGCAGGACAATAATGAAGCGTCCGTCGATTTCGTCAGCAATGCAGAATCGGCTGTAAATGCCGCTATCGTGTCCGAAATGCCGTCCGAGCCTGTAGAAAACTCTGAAAATACAACTCAGGAGCCTTCTTCAAACAATAATAACGAGCAGCCGGAACAGGAAAAGCCGGTCAAGAAAAAACATACTCTCGTCCTTAAAAGCAGGTCGGTCGAGCCGGCGCAGCAGAACGCACAGCAACAAAATGCACAGCAGCAAAATGCGCAGGGTCAGCAGAACGCCCAAAATACAACAAGCAAGCGCAAACGCCGCAAACAGCAGCAACAACTTCAGCAGCAGCTCCAACAACAGCAGCAGGACAACAATGCTCAATTCCAGGGCGAACAGCCGGCTACTCAGTTGCCTGCTCCCGATTCTGAAGACACCACAATTCAGCCGCTGGACGCTTCAGTGCAAGCCCCACAAAACGGTCAGGAACAGTTCTTGGAAAATCCGCAGGACGACAGGCGTCCGGCTTCCATCTATGCCGACGACGGCGTAATCACAAACCAAGGCGTCCTCGAAATAATGCCCGATGGCTACGGATTCTTGCGCAGTGCAGATTTCAATTATTTCAACTCGCCCGACGACATCTACGTCGCACAGGCACAGATTAAACTCTTTGGTCTCAAGACCGGCGACACCGTAAAAGGCACAATCCGCCCGCCCAAAGAAGGTGAAAAATATTTCCCGCTCATCAAAGTCCTCGAAATTAACGGCCGCACGCCCGCGTATATCCGCGACCGCGTGAACTTCGATTACCTCACGCCGCTTTTCCCGGATGAAAAATTCGACCTCACTCACGGCAAGTCGGGACAGAAACTTTCATGCCGCATTGTGGATATGTTTGCGCCAATCGGCAAGGGTCAGCGCGGTCTCATCGTCGCACAGCCCAAGACAGGTAAGACAATCCTCCTGAAAGACATCGCTAATTCAATCATTGAAAACCACCCCGAAGTTTATGTGATTGTGCTTCTCATCGACGAGCGTCCCGAGGAAGTTACCGATATGAAACGCAGCGTGAAAGCCGAAGTGATTTCTTCTACATTTGACGAACCCGCCGAAAAGCACGTCAAGGTCGCCAACATCGTACTCGAAAAGGCAAAACGCATGGTTGAATGTGGACACGATGTTGTGATTCTTCTCGATTCAATCACACGTCTTGCACGTGCCTACAATACCGTACAACCCGCATCTGGCAAGGTTTTGACAGGTGGTGTGGACGCTAACGCATTGCACAAGCCCAAGAGGTTCTTCGGTGCGGCGCGTAATATCGAGAATGGCGGCTCGCTTACCATCATTGCAACCGCCCTCACGGAAACCGGTTCGAGGATGGACGACGTGATTTTTGAGGAATTCAAGGGCACTGGCAATATGGAACTCCAACTCGACCGCAAACTCGCCAACAAGCGCATTTTCCCCGCCATCGACATCAACGCATCAAGCACACGCCGCGACGACCTTTTGATAAAGGATCAGTCGATGTTGAACATCATCTGGGATCTACGCAAAAAACAACTTTCGGAGCGCACATCGGTGGAAGGTATGCAGTACCTCATTGGAGAAATGGAAGGCACGGTCAACAATGAAATGTTCCTTTTCCAAATCCAGAAGGAACTCGAAGTCGATAGCACCGTCTATTATTCCAACCACAAGGAGACTGTCGAAAACAAACCCCGCCGTCCCCGCATAGGTGAAGACGATGACTCGTACCGCATACGTCGTCAGCGAATCGACGACTATGAGGACGATTTCTAAAAAGTTTTTTTGACTTTTGTAATTAATTTAGATTTAGTTGAGCCGCGCACGTAACATCCTTTCTGCGCGGCTTTTTTATTTTACCTTCCCCACCTTGTTTTGAAACTATCCAAATGTTTCATAAAGTCTCCATTAAAATCTTGTTTACATTCCATTCTGAGGGAATCTTTGCGGTTGTAATACGTCATATAGCCCGTGAAGAAAGTATTGTTGATGTTTTTGAGGCGACTGCTCTTGATGCGCTGAGGCTTGATGCGGACAAAATTTACAGTGTCAACATTATTGATAATATCCTGAATCATAGCGAGTTTTAGGGTATCTTTTTCGTTGTCGGGCAGTGCGATGAAATCCGCGCTTTGATACAATGAATCCAACTTATGTGCGCCGCGTAGAAAATACATCGCCATTCTTTCATTGTCAGTAATCATTGCCGAATAATTGAACAGGATTGCCGAAGTGTCGCCATATTTTGACGCCAAGTAACGTTTTGCGCCATTTTCGCCCACGTAGTCTGCAATGTTTTCGTTGAGTTCCGAATTGTCCTTCACAAATACAGTGGAGTGCGTCAATTCGTGGATGATGAGGTCGGCGAGTTCGCCCTCGGAGCGGCGCAGCATTGACGACAAAACCGGGTCGGTGAACCATCCCATTGTGCTCCATCCCGACGGATGCGCAATCCTTGTGTCGTAGCCTTGTTTTTCGAGCAATGCCGCCTCCTTTTTGGCGTCTTCCTCGTCAAAAAATCCTTTGTATGGCAATTTGCCGACCACTGGGAATTTCCACAGATATTTTTTGATTCTGTATTTTTCGCAAGCCTGCACCACGTATGCCGTCGGGCGACCTTTGAGGTCATAGACGGCGTTGTAATTTTTGGAATCTTTCAAGTGTAGGCTGTCGATGGCGTAACGACGTATTTCTTTGATTAACAATAATTTCTGTTTCAGCGAATCGGGATATTCGGGATCTGCCAATAGGTCGTCAATCGGCACGGCATTGCGCACCATTTCCAATTGTCCGAGTCCCTGTTCGATGCCATAGCGGACCAGTTTGTAATTGAAGGCAACCAGCAAAATCAATATTGCAAGGATGCCGAGAAGGATTTTATTACGGAGTTTCATGAGCAAATATATTTTGCCGAAAGATAATAAAACATCTTCTTTCGGCAAAATATTTTTTTCGTCAATTAGAATTCCATGCTCACCGTTACGGGTTCGATATCCACCGTCTCGCCCGAAAGTGGGTCAGGACCGAATTTGAATTTTATAGTGAACTCGTAGGTGCCGGGGGTGGCTGGCGCGTGGTCGAACGTTATCCAAAATTCGCTTTCCATTAGGTAGACTGGATTTTCAGGAATGAGGTCGAGTCGGCGAGGCTCGAAGTCTTTGCAGGAACCTCTTCCCCAATATAGTGCTTCGCCTTTGTATTCTTTGTTTTTGAGGTATTCGTATGTGTCATGCGACTGGTCATAATATAAGATGTCGTTAAGTTTGCTTCCGGCGGGGTGGTCAGCGTCAAAATCTTTGTTTGTAACCACGTCAATTGACAGCAATGGCAATACGCAAGCATTATAAATGCTGCTGCCTGTCAGAGCCCCGTCGTGGTGTTTCAAGTGTATCGTGTCACCATAGTATGCAGCGTACTCCTTATACGGGCTTATGATGTCTTTTTCATCAATCATTATCTTTTGGTTGCTGTTTTCGCTTGCTTCGCAGTATTTTTTGAACCCTTCTTCATTTAGGAAGAAGTAGTGCTCCGCATACTCCTGTGCATTATCTGCGGCCTCGTGATAATCAAGGTGACCGCCGTAGATGTCACTATAGATATACGTGAGGCGTTTTTTCTCGTTGTAGTACCAGTCACCCACTATTACATTTCCTTTCCAGGCGAATAGGTCGGCCTTCTTGGGCTTGTAGTAGTTTTGTAAGATATTGTAAGAAGTCGCCATGTAGAGGTCGTCGTTGACACTGCCGCCGTCGTCATTGCTTTTGTTGCATGCGATGAATGTCAGTGCAATTGCCACGGCTGCAATCAGGATTAGCATTGTGTTGGTTTTGTGTTTCATAATGTTGTTGTTTTTGTCGGTTAGTATTTTGGTTTGATGTCTGTGATGATTTCTATGTTTGTGTCGTAGTATGCTCTTTCTCTAGCTTTTTCTGGATCTTTAACAAAGTAGCCGTTATTGCCCTCCTTCAATCTTTTGTAGGTGTCGAATACGTCTTTGTAGTAATAGCCATTTCCGTCGCTTCCCCATCCCCAGTTCATGTGAAGTAAATCGTAATGAGTATCGGTAGAAGATGCTATATCCTCGTATCTTGATGTAACTGTACCATCGTCAAAATGCTCAAAGATGAGATACTTGACAACTTCTTCTTCTGTTACTCTTCGTTTTAGATAACCGTCAACAACCCATGCATGACCTGTTCCGTGTTTTTTATCTTTATTGCCTCTCATGTATACGGGCATACCCTTGTCCAATGCTGTGGTTACTTTGTCGAATTTGTAGTCGTAGTATTGTTTTTGGTTGGTTAAATTGGCATTTTGAAAGAATTTCAGCGGGCGGCGATTATCTGTTGATTTGCCTTTGGTCTCTAAACTAAGCCTAACTGCATATACTAATGTAGATACCTGGTCGTTATAGTTTGATGCTTTCGGATTGTGTATCACGTTCCAGTCCAATTTATAGCCATTGAGTGTGTCTGGATATCTCCAGTATGCCATGAGTTGTGCGACGGCTATTGGCGCACATCCTGCTTTATTGTTTCCACACTTATCGTTGAATGGTGTGTCTTGTCCCCATTTTGTCTTTAGCAACGGTCCTGCTTTTCCAAAATCTTTTACCGTGTATTTCTTTGGAACAACGACGGTGCATTTGTGGTATTCGATGGAATATTTTGAGAGATTTGTCTCTTGTGTTGCTGTGTCAGGCTGAATGCCAAGTTTCTTGAACACAACATCCGATAGAGAATCCTTCTCCGCGTCCGCTTTCTCAATGCAGTCAGCCACGTAGTCTTTGGCAAGGTCGAGGAAAAACTGCATTCCCGGATTGTCTGTGTTTTCATCGAAACTGCCGCTGTCGGAGAATGCCAAAACTTGGTTTGGGACGCGGAGGTCGGCGGCAATGATAGCAAAACCGTTGTCGTCAGGTGAGTTGAATAGGTAGAATGCTGTGTCTTCTTCCTCGTAAGAAGACTTCGAGAGTCCATTCGTTACCAGTCTTTTGTTGCAAAAGACTGAGGACATCAGTTGCTTGGGTGCTGGTGCTGTTTCGTCCGTGCCCCAAAGTTGCATAGCAATCGATTTGGCGGAGTCGATGCTAATCTTCGGAGTTCCTTTGGAAAGTTGCTCCACGAGGTTGAGTTCTTCGACGGACAACTCGACAGGAGTTGGTTTACCATCTTTCTGTTGGTCTTCTGCGCTTGCTTGAATAGCGTCTTGCAGTGGTTCGTTGCATGATACAAAAAACAGCAACGCCATCATGAAGTTTAGAATTTTGTGTTTCATTGCTTTTTTATTAAATAATTATTGTTTTTTTTCTGCTTGCAAATTTAATAGTTATTTTAGTTTTGTACAAATAAATTTTAATCTTATTTTGTTAATTAATATTAATGGTGATTTTGTAATTAAATACACCTTATATATAGAGTAAAATACCGATAAAATTTCCTCTGATATTGTATTTTTTTTATTCATTTTTATACAGAGTTTCGTCAATGAGTGTTTTTTTATTAATTTTGTACCCGCAAATTTAATCATTAATATCAAAAATGCCGACTATAAACGACAGAAAAAATATATATGCCGACCGTGCCGCTAATTTTGGCGCGGAGGAGGTCAAATACAACAAACTTGTCCGCAGCACCAATCTCGCACGTGGCGTCGCGTTCCTTGCGGGCGCAGTGTTGTCTATTGTAGCCGTCAATTATTCTTTGGCGGCGATGTGGATTGTGATTGCATTTTCGCTTGTGGTGTTTCTGTATTTTGTGAAAAAGAACGCTGATTATGAGCGACTTCGCGATTATAACCGCACGATGAAAACCATCAACGCCAACGAACTCAAATCTCTCCAAAACGACAATTCAGCCTTTGACGGCGGCAATGATTTCGTCAACAGCGCGCACAATTTTTCTTACGATTTGGATATTTTTGGACGCAATTCCATTTTCCAAATGATTAACCG
>JAGCRY010000018.1 GCA_017964465.1 Bacteroidales bacterium
AAATCAACAAATCAAAAATCAACAAATCAAAAATCAACAAATCAACAAATGAAATTCATCCATCTCCTATACGTCCCGACGTTGGCATGTGATATGGCTTGCAGGTATTGTTACCTTGAAGACAATACCAAAGACCGTATGCAGCAATACAAGCCGTTGGAAACCTTGGATTTCGCGGTAAAGAAGTTCAGGGGTGTGGGAGTGATGCCTTTCAATATCTCGCTGCACGGCGGCGAGGTTTCGACGTTGAGCAAGGACGATTTTAGGGATGTTGTCAAGTTCATAAGTGATTATTATAATGATAATTACGACCTGATTTCCTCGGCGGGATTCCGTGTCGGGCGGCCTCACATCAAGACCAATCTCTATTCCATCGACCGGCACATCGATACCATCAGGGAATTTAATGTTTCGATAAGTGGCAGCCTCGATTTGCCGCTGTCGTTGCACGAAGATTATCGCGTCACCAAAGGTGGAACCAAAACATTAGACAAGATACTGCAAAATGTTGCGTTATTGAGAGATATTCCCAACAGGAAAAAAGTTTCGGCAACGATTTTCAACGAGCATTACCAACATATAGACCAAATCATTGAAGACATCAAATTCCTGCATCGCGAGACGTGTTTGGATATGAACGACTTCAATTTTATGATTGGTTTCGATTATAACAGCAACGGCGTCCTTCACGCGCTTGACGAGGGTGGACAAGTGGAGTTTTTCAGGCGGATGCACCGCGAGTTTGACGGCACGGATTTGGACAAGGGCGTCAATGGGGCGTGGTTTGCGGAGTTTAGCCCCGATTATTGCACCAACTGCGACAACTGTGGCGAAAAGTTTTTCCTTTTGGAGAAGAATGGCGACATCTATTCGTGTGTGCGCGGGCAGGGGCACGAGGAGTTCAAGTATGGAAATATTTATGAAAACTCTGTCGAGGAGATTCTGCAAACCGCTGAAATAAAAATACTTACAGCGCATAATAATGTCGGTTTCAACGACGAGTGTGCCGCCTGTCAATATCTTTATTTGTGCAAGACGGGTTGTCCGTTTGTAAAGAATGTTTACCATTCCGACAAGTCGTACACCTGCCTTTTGCAAAAGGAATTGTATAAAAACCGCAATTTCTGTCCTGACGACAATCCTTCTGCGACAGCCTACAATTATCTCCTGAAAATGCATCCGAACCTTGCAACGGACTTCAAGCCAATGGTTTATCAGGAAAATTCATTGTTGGATTTGATAGCCAAAGACCCAAAACTGCGCTACATTTACGACCCGGATGCGTTCATATTGGAAGTGGGCGGCGAGCGGTATCCGTTGCAATCGCAATTGATGAAAAACAATCGTCAGATATTGCAGATTTTCAGTGGGTTTGACGTGAAAATCCGCGTCCGCAAAGAAGTTCTCGAGGCCGAGAGCGACTATCCGCAAAACAACGCGCTTTTCGTTCAACTCCTGAGCGGCGACTGCCACGTCTATGGCGACGAACAACGATTGAAACAAAAGCACGTGGCGACGTTGCAGGTCTATAAATTTGTTTTGGAGGACTGCGTGGAAGACGGTTTTTATGTCTATGATTTGACCGCTTTCCTCAGTGGGTTCAAGAAATATTTGTCGAAGGAAAATCCAAACAATATTTTCTTCACGACCACGCATCTGCGTGATTACCATTATGTTAAACAAAAGAACAACGCATATTACCACATCGCGGCTATCAACCTGCCGTTCCAAAATGCGGAGTTCAATTATTTGGAGGGCTTGATATGATTAACAAACCGATAGAGACATACAAGGATCTTGTCCACGCCAAAAATACGTATGATTTTGCGGCGTTTTACCCGACGATGGACAATGGCACTCTCAATTTCATCTTCGATTTCACAGAGTCCGAAGGCTCAAAGGTTTCGGGTTTTGCGACCTGTATTTATTTTTACAGCAACGACAATCTCGTGAAAACCGTTAATATGAAGATGCTTGAATCGAAGGCAAAGTACGTAGAATGTGTCAGCATAATTGATGGCAAGTTGTCTATAAATTATAATGGCAATTATATTGATACTTCGGCTGTTACGTTAGACACCTACAGTAGGTCATCCTACACATCGTATTCATCATCAAGTAGTTCGTCGTCGTACTCGTCGGGCGGCGGCTCATCAAATAAAAACAATAACAATAATAATAACAATAACAACAATAATTAATGCATTGTATTTTTATTTCAACTCAAACTTATGCCCCTCATCGAATTTGCGTTGTGAATAATATGTTACGCTTTTTTTGGAGAGGTTGATGACCATGGTGTATTGTGTGGTTGGATATTGCGCCACGGATTTGATGGATTCAAAAAGTTGGTTTTCGTCCATAATACCGTGCGTGGATTCGTAACGGTTGCAGAGATTATCGTAGCGGTGGTCGGTTTCCCAAAGTCCAACATTGTGCTTTTTTTCGCAGAGGTAATGGTTGGTAACGGCGGGCGTGGGCGTTACTACCATTTGATTGTCAACGTATTCAATCACAACACTTTTGCCTGTCGTGTCGGACATTGCGTAATGATGCGCGGAGCCGATGTCGGAATGCATATCAATGGTGTTGAGAAGTTCGATTGCCTCGTTGACAGTAGCGGCGTTTTTCAGTAGATATGCGATTGCGGCGGTCGTTGTGAGGTCGGGTTTTTCGGTGTTTTGATGAGTCTCCACGTCGTCGCCCGCCATCAGGTCTGCGATTGCAAAACCTTTTTCGTTGATACCGTCGAGCGCAACAAACAGCACGCTCAACGCCCTGTATTTGCTCCCAAAATCCTCCGGCATATAATCGTCGCCAAATCCGAAAAACTCCAAATTGAAGGTTGAAATGTATTCGTAACCGCGTTTGGGCTTGGCGTGGAGCACAATTGTGTTAGACGAATTGTAGTCGAAATTCCTGCCCATCAGGACTTCGCCGCCGTTGGTTTTTACGGTGAAGGCCGCGCACCCAAATTTCATTGAATCGGGCTGCGCGTTGGGCTTGTAATGACCCTTGGAGAGGAAATATGTGATTTTTTCCACGAGTTGACCGGCATCCTTTGCGCCGCCCGTCTCGATGAACTCGTCGAAACCGTCGTCGCCGCTGTATTCCATAT
>JAGCRY010000218.1 GCA_017964465.1 Bacteroidales bacterium
CTTGGCAAACTTGGTACCGAGGTCTTCACGCTTAGTACCTGAAAGTTCAAAAGTCTTCATTTAAATTTTTTAATTAATTGTGTTACTCAAAATTGATTTGTTTGATCAATTTCCCATCGCACGAGTCCAATAGCCGGACCCTTGGGATTTTTCGGGCGCAAAGGTACAAATAATTTGCGGGATTTGGAAATGTTTTTTGCAGAAAAAATTTGCAGATTTTCATCACAACATACATATTATCAAAATAATCATTATCTTTGCACTTGCAGACAAAACTTGTTAGGCTATGAAAGAGTTACCCGTTGGCATACAAACGTTTGACAAAATCATCAACAAAAATATGATTTATGTTGACAAGACCGGTTTGATTTACGAATTGGCACAGGAAGACTATCTGTTTCTCTCCCGTCCGCGACGTTTCGGCAAATCGTTGCTAATAAGCACGTTGCAGGCGTACTTCGAAGGCAAGAAGGAATTGTTCAAAGGGCTGAAAATTGAGCAATTGGAAACCGAATGGACGGAATATCCTGTTGTTAATTTGAGTTTTGCCAAATGCAAATCAGACAGATTGGACGTAATCGTAAAATTCATTTCGATTGCATTGTCGGAACTTGAAGCACAGTTTGGAATTATTGACAAGTCCGAACAACCCGATGACGACAGACAACCCAACATCAATTTCAATGCGCGTTATGAAAGGATTATCAAAACTGCCCACGCCAAGACCGGCCGCCAAGTAGTACTACTCATCGACGAGTATGACACCCTGATGCTCAACACGATAACGGACACCAACACTCAGGACGCAGTCCGCACCCACATGAACAATCTATTTTCGCCGATTAAGGATTTGGACCCTATTTTGAAGTTTGTGTTTATAACGGGTATCACAAAATTCAGCCAAATGTCGATTTTCTCGACATTGAACAACCTGACCGACATTAGTTTGTACGAAAAATACTCCACACTTTGTGGTTTCACCGAGAATGAAATCCGCACCACACTAAAACCTCACGTAGAAGCACTTGCCGACAAACTTCATTGCAGTTTTGACGAGGCGATTGCGAAATTGAAAGTGCGGTACGACGGCTACAAATTTTCGGATGGCGAAACAGGCGTTTTCAATCCGTACAGCGTTTTGAGAGCGTTGGACAGTAGGATTTTTAAAAATTATTGGGTCGAGACCGCCACTCCTTCATCGTTGATTGCGTTGTTGCGGCAAGGCAAATCTTTAAAAATTGACGAACTCGAAGACATCTATATGAGTAGCGGACGTTTCGACACGCCTATTGAGCGAGTTACCGACATCGTTCCATTTCTCTATCAGAGCGGATATTTGAGCATCAAGAGTTATGACCCCGACTTCGACCAATACATTATCGGTTTCCCGAACAAGGAGGTAAGATACGGATTTTCAGAGAGTTTAATTAAAAATTATATCGAGGAGGACATCGGCTTCAACAACGATATTTTCCGCCGCTCGGTGGTTACAGCCATAAAGGAGGACAATCCCGAAATCTTGTTGACGCATTTGCAAGATTTTTTGCGAAAGATTCCTTACCCCGATGCCGACCCCGACAAATATCCCGAATGGTATTATCAGAACCTTCTGTACGCGATTTTGGCTACTTGCGGACTCAATATTCAAACCGAAATCCGCACATCCGACGGACGAATTGATTTTGTGGTGTTTTCGCCAAAGTCAATCTTCATTTTCGAGTTTAAACTCAACAAATCGGCTGAGGAGGCATTATCCCAAATCGACGAAAAAGAATACGCCCAAAAGTTCTCGTTTGAAAACAGAAAAATTTGGAAAATCGGTGTCAATTTTTCAAGCGAAAAGAGAACTGTGGACGAGTGGAAGATAGCAAAATAATTTCAACAATGCTGAAACATTACCTCATACTCCAATTCAAACTCCTCAATCGAAACATCCGCGATTTTGGGATGCATCCTTTGTTGGCTTACGTGCTGATATTCGGATTGATAGCGGGATTAGGCACGTTGATTTTCCAAAGGCTGCCCAACTATGCGCCGTATATCATAATCGGAATATGTATCAGTATACAAATGCGTCTGTCGCAAAAGCAAAGGTCTGATTTTCTGCAAATTGTCTATGGTAACAAGACTAAACATCTATTGAGAATAACTGAAAATCTGATAATAAGTATTCCGTTTGTTGTGTTGCTTTTAGTTGAAAATCAATATATTGCGGCGGTGGCATTACCTATCGCGAGTGCGATTTTGGCATTTATTGACCTCAATTCAAAAAGCATTGTATTGCCAACGCCATTTTCCAAAAGTCTATACGAATTTACGGTCGGATTCAGGAAATCATTTTTATTTATACTATTGGTTTATGGTCTGTCAGTTATTTCGGTATGTGTCAACAACTTAAATCTGGGATTATTTTCTTTATTTGTGCTTTGTATAATTTGCGCTACGTATTATAGCAAAGTAGAAAACGAATATTACGTTTGGATTTTTGCCGAAAGTCCCAATAAGTACCTGTTGCACAAGATATTGACTGCAATAAAAAACACATTTTGGATGGCACTTCCAATGATGGTATTATTGACAGCATTTTTCCCCGATAGTTGGTGGATAGTTTTGCTTGTAACGGCGGTTGGGATGATTTTGGTAATTATATTTTTGCTCGCGGCATATTCTACATATCCCGACGAAATCGGATTTTTGGAATTAATATTTATTGGAGCGGTGTTCATACCGCCGTTTGCATTGGTGGTGATACCATATTTTTATGTTCGTTCTATTAACCGACTAAAAAACACACTCGTATGATTAAGATTAATGATTTGCACAAAAGTTACGGTTCAAAATCCGTCCTCAAAGGTATCAACGCGGAGTTTCAGAGCGGCAAAATATACGGAATCATCGGCGAAAACGGAGTGGGCAAAACCACTCTGTTCCGCTGCATTGCCGGTCTTGAACGCTTTGACGGCACAATCACTTCAGATTTGCAACCGCTGAAAAATCATTTGGGATTGCTGTTTGCAGAGCCGTATTTCTTCGACAAAATCACCGGCGAGGAATACATACGACTTTTGTGTTACGCCCGTCACAAAAACATCGACAATATCGCTGACAAGAATATTTTTGACTTGCCGCTGTCTCAGTATGTTACAACGTATTCTACGGGTATGAAAAAGAAACTGGCGCTGTTGGCTGTGCTTTTGCAGGGTAACGAGTTCTTTGTTTTGGACGAGCCTTACAACGGCATTGACATCAACGGTAGCATCGCGCTTACAGAGATATTACTGAAACTCAAAAAATTAAACAAGACCGTGATTATATCGTCGCACATATTTTCGACCCTCAGCGATACCTGCGACGAAATACTCGTACTCCGCGACGGCATCATTACCGAAACAGTTCAGCGTGCTGATTTCCAAACACTTGAAGAAGAAATAAAAGGTTCAAGAGGAAAGGATTTAATTAATAAACTCGGATTGGAGTAAGGTGGGAGATTTCATAACCTCCATTTCGTCATCTTATGTGCGCACACCAAATTTACCGCCACTATCACCACGCCAACAATCATCTGCCAAATATCAACCGTAAGCATCATAAAGCATTGCTTTAATATATAGATGCTAATCGGCAGACATATAATACTTGTCGCTAAGGCAGGAATATATTTCCTAAGGACAATCGCCTGACCAATATGAACCACATAATGAAATGTCAGTCCGATGAAAGCGCCAAGCCAAATATTCCAAACGAACTGATTGTCAACCCACAACGCAACAAGCGCAATCAACGTGAAAACCACAAACTCCTCCGCTACCGCCAAGGCAAAACCCTCGTTGGTAGTGCCGTGAAAAAGTCGGTTGATTTTCGGGAAACGACGTTGCAGCATATCCTCGTTGCGGTCAAGGAAAATACGCATACCGATTATCTCCTCCAAATCGTGGAAGATGAACAGAAGTGGCAATGCAAGGGCAAATGTACTCATACTCCCCTACCTCACCGGATGTTTAACCAATTGTTCGCCCATTTTCCGCAGGACGTCTTCGATTTGGAAAGGCTTGCTGATATAATCGTCCATACCGATTTCGAGGCAGTGCTGACGGTCGCCGGACATCGTGTTGGCGGTAACGGCGATGATTGGCACATAGACATCCGACTTCTTCTCCGCATCGCGTATCTGAATTGTAGCCTGATAACCATCAAGCACAGGCATCTGAATATCCATCAAAATCACATCATAACGCCCGCTCGACACAAGATCCACACACTCCTGACCGTTGGACGCCAACGCAATCGACCTAACGTGTTTGTCGAGGCTAAGGCTCATAACTTTTTGATTGATAGGATTGTCGTCACAGACAATAATATCCGCTTCGTTGAGCGACTTGGTGCGGGCTACAGTGGTGAAACCGGCGGTCTCGTTGGTATAGACCTCAACGCGACTTTGAGGTGCGGGGGCGGCGGTTGCATCCTCCTCACCGTCGAAGCACACATTAAAATATATAAAGGTGCTGTCGTCCTCAAAACGACGCTTGATGTTGCCGCCGAGTTCCTCTATAAGGCGTTTGGCGATGTTGAGTTCGGTGATTTCGGCGTCGGCAAGACCGGGGATGCCGAAATCCGACTTCACGTCAAATCTGTATTTAATGGGCTTGATGGGAATCCTGACACGGTTTACAACTACTGTTACCTGTGCAGGAAGGCTCTCCTTGGGCGTGTATTGCAGGAAAAAGTCAAAAATCGACAACATTATCCGCCTCATCTTCACCGAATTGCCCTTCAAGCGCGGAAGTTCGCCATAGACTTCGAGTTTTACCTCCACACCCGGCGTGAGTTCGGCGGTCTGCGTGATGAGGTTGCGGAGGTCAAACGTCCTTACGCCGTCGGTAACATCGATGCCAAACGTCCTGCCGCCCGACTCGCCGTTGATGATGTCAACAATGTCGGTGATGGTCTCCACGGACGCGACGAGCGAATCCACGTATTGCTTTTTGTTGTCGGGGTTGAAATTTTCCGTCATCAGGTTTGCAACACCAAGAATGTTGCTGAGCGGCGTGCGAATATGATTGGAAAGTTTTTGAATGGTCGCCCCGTTGTTTTCGACAGGCTGTGGCGCAGGTTGAGGTTTTTCTTCTTCTTCCTCAATTGGCTCGACGTCAGCGTTTGGTTCCGTTTTTTTGGATGTCAACAACCAAATATACAGCAACGCTCCAAATATCAACAACACCATAGACGCCGCTACACACTGCCACACAGAGACGTCTGTCATCAACAATGCCATCAACACCGTCAACGACAGCACAGAGCCTGCAACACAAAGTGCTCCAATAGTGTTTGATATTTTGCCGTCAAAACTCATATTCATACAATTTTGCGCCAAGATAACAATAATTATTGTTACACGAAAATTTATTTGCAAAAAAATTAAGGATTCGTGTTTTTATGTCCAAATTCATATTCAAATATTTTTAGATAACAATAATTATTATTTATTTATCCCAAAAATATATCTGTCAAGGGTTTAGCCTCCCTCGACAGATATAACAAAACCTTAGTGCTTCGGCGTTCTGTGCGGCGCGTCGATGTTGTAGTGCAGACCGATGCTCTCACGGCGGCGGCGTGCAAACTTGATGACGAGGAACGCAGTGTTGATGGCGTTGCGGAGTTCGCAGAGCGGAACAGTCACCTTCGACTTCTTGTAGAGTTCCTCAGTCTCGTTGTATAGGATGTAGAGGCGGTCGAGGGCGCGGTTCATACGGAGATTGCTGCGGACGATGCCAACATAGTAGGTCATTATCTGTTGCAACTCCTTGAAAGTCTGCGTGATGAGAATCTTCTCCTCGTTGATGACTGTGCCATCGTCGTTCCATTCGGGAATATCGTAACAGAAATCGAGATCCTTAATCAAATCCTTGGAATGTTCCACAGAGCGGTGCGCAAACACGAGGGCTTCGAGCAACGAGTTGGAAGCCAAACGGTTGGCACCGTGGAGACCCGTGCAGGCAGTTTCGCCGCCGGCGTAGAGATGCTTGATGGTGGTGCGTCCGTACTCGTCAACGCGGATGCCGCCGCAGAGATAATGCGCCGCCGGAACAACGGGGATGGGCTGTTTGGTGATGTCGATGCCAATGGAAAGGCACTTAGAGTAAATATTCGGGAAATGCTGTTTAAGTGCCTCTGTGTCAGTGTGGGTAGCGTCGAGAAGAACATAATCGTCGCCGTGGATTTTCATCTCGTTGTCGATGGCGCGTGCCACGATGTCGCGGGGTGCAAGACAGCCGCGCTCGTCGTATTTCTCCATAAAGGTGTTGCCGTCCTGAGTCTTCAAAATCGCACCAAAACCGCGCATTGCCTCCGTTATCAAATACGACGGACGCTCGCCCGGATGATAGAGCGATGTCGGGTGGAATTGCACAAACTCCATATTGTCGATGATGCCCTTTGCACGATAGACCATCGCAATGCCGTCGCCGGTGGCAACCACAGGATTGGTCGTTACCTGATAGATGTTGCCGATGCCGCCGGTGGCGAGGTAGGTTACCTTTGCGAGAATCTTCTCAACCTTGCCGGTATTGACATTGAGAGCATAGATGCCGTAACATTCAATATTGTCGTCGTAGCGGGTGCAGGTCTCGCCGAGATAGTGCTGCGTGATGAGTTCCATCGCAAACAAGTGGTCAACCATAGTGATGTTTGGATGCTTGGAGGCACGCTCCACGAGGGCGCGCTCCACCTCAAAACCGGTGTTGTCCTTATGGTGAAGGATGCGGAAGTCGCTGTGTCCGCCCTCCTTATGAAGGTCGAAGGAGCCGTCGGGACGGCGGTCGAAGTCGATTCCGTAGTCCACAAGATCCTTGATTCGCGCCGGAGCCTCCTCCACAACAATCTTAACGATGTTTTCCTTCGACAGGAAGTCGCCCGCCACCATAGTGTCGTGGATGTGCTTCTCGAAGGAGTCGGTGATGTCGGTAACAGCCGCAATGCCGCCCTGCGCAAAATTGGTGTTGGCATCCGTTACCGAAGCCTTTGTAACAATGAGTACTTTGCCAATCTCCGCCGCTTTGAGGGCGAAGGTCAGACCGGCAACTCCACTGCCTACTACAAGAAAATCTGTCGTGCGCATAATGCTTTTGCTTTTTAGTGTTAATATTTTTGCTACAAACTTCTGTCAAAAAACAACTTGTTTGTCTTAATGCCTATCATTGCAAACGTGTTGTTGAAATCGTTGCTGTGCTGAACTCCGAGACGTGCAAAGACGCAGAAGTTTCTCAATGCAACAGGTTTCCAACGTGCGTCGAGCGAGACGTTATAGATTTTTAAGCCAACGCCCTGACCCACAACGTTTCCCGTATCGTGATGACGCGACGTGTAAGGACGCAAGACATTGTTGCCATAACTATAAATGTCGAAATCCATACCACGCTTCACGCAATCCACAAGTAGGTCAAAATCAAAGCGTTCTGTATAGTATTTGATATTGACAATAGCCTCCTTCATATTTGCGCCGTATGGATTGGCAAGCGGCTGACCAAACATCGTATAAGAGTTGATTGGGCGGTCGTGCGAGTAGATATACGGGCGTATGTAGTTGTATTCCAAGAGATAACTAAACTTGCCGACATAACCTTTTGCGCCAATTTGTATGGCGTACTTGTTGTTCCAAGTGTCGTTGTGCTCCTTGATTTCCTTGAAGTTGAAGTCATCGAGCATAAACTGCGCATAACCAACGAGATACTTATTGATTGTAATCTTGCCAAATACGCCCATCAACGCATTGTCGGGCGAGCCGAGCGAAAATTCCAACGGCCTGAAAAACAACATCGGGTTCATATAATGCAAATCGGGCATCCTCGTCCTGCCGGTGCTGTCGCGGCGTATCATCATCACAGTCTCAAAACCGCCGATATTCAGCCACTTGGCGGGGTTGTAAGAAAAGACGTGATTAATCATATACACCGTCCTCATCGTCCAACCGTCGGTGGTAGTCGGCTCAACTTTTTTGGTGGTGGCTTCGGTGGCAGTAACGCCGTTGTCAAAATTTCTTCCGCCGTTGATGGAGAATAGATATTTGAAATTGCCGACCTCGACCTCGGTGTCAAAATAATACATTCCCGAATTGGACGCCGACAATATCACCGACCTGTACCCGTCGCCGACAAACTTTTTGCCCTTGCCCGCCGTCAGCCTCAAAAACTCCGCCGGACGGTAACTCGCATAAAACTCCACGCCGCCAATAGCGTACTTGCCGTCGCCTTTCTTGCTATACTTGTCCATTTGCGGGAATCGTCCCAACGAATCCGCCAATCCCGCCATTGTGCCAAGCGGCGAGAGGTAGCCACCGTATGCGGAGATGTTTACAGTCAACTTTTCGCCAAATGAATAAGTGCCTGATGCACCACCGATTGCGCTATAATAATTGGAGTAATACTCCGACTGCGTACCAACGCCAATTTCTGCCAACGGCTCCAACGTCCAACGATTTTTGCCACTCACGGATTCCAACGCAAATTGGCGATTGACATCAGTATTGGCGGCGTATGACCTCATCGCCGAATGAAACTTCTTGTTACCGATATTGGCACACTCGATGGAATCCGCCTCAAAGCCTTTGATGGGGACATTGCGGGTCTGTGCGGCGGCTATAGTCGCTGCCGACACCAATCCCAACACTATCAATAATTGATAAAAAAACTTCATTATACTATGATGTGATTAAATTTCAGAGATTTCGTCAGTGGTGAGTCCTGTGGCTTTTACAATCTTTTCAACAGGCAAACCCATTGATTTGAGGTTGCGGGCAGTGTCAAGCAAGGCTTCCGCACGACCCTCCGCGCGACCTTCTTCCTTACCCTTTCCAAACCCCTTAGCCTCCGCGTCGTTCATCGCGTTGGTGATGTCCCACAGAGAATGGAGACTTTCTTCATAGGCGGTGTACTCTTCGGGCGTGAACATAGCAATCTCAGCCTGGCGGAACAATTTTTCAAACACTCTCTCCTGCAATTCCTTGGGACGCTCCATCAATCTTGAAAGGTTTTTCAAAACAAACAGCCACTTGTCGTACATCGTAACGAGTTCTGTCTCAGTCTTGCTGAATTTTGGCATTTCAAGATAGAGATACGCCAACTTTCGGTAAAATACTTTGCCCGTAGAGATGTCAACAAGCATAACAACGTGCAACAAATCATCGTCGGAAAATTCGTTGACAGTCTTCAATTCGCCACTTTCAACGTCCATCTCCTCGTCTTTGAAAACAAAATTCAAGATGCCGACGGTGTATATTTTGTTGAGTTCATAGTTCCAATGCTCACCCTTAGAATCTTTCTTCGCCATTTCGTGGATTGGAAATGACGAATAATACACGCTCCTGTCCTTGAAAAACTGTTGGAAGACGTTTTGCATCTCCACAATGAACTTCGCGCCGCTCTTGGTGGTGCAATACACATCAAAAATGGCACGGCGTTCCGAGGCGGAGCGTCCAAGTTTTTCAGGGTTGAGATATGTTATATCCTCGATTTCATCCTTTGGCAACTCCTTGCTTTTCTCAAACAACGCGTTCAGAAAACTTATCAACAAGTCTTTGTTCAATTCCGTGCCGAAAAGTTTCTTGAATCCAAAGTCGGTATATGGGTTTATATATTTTGCCATAATAATTCCGCTAAAAAATGTTTTCGCAAAGATAATTGGTTTTCAGGAAAATTGCAAAAAAAGTTTTGAGACGCACTGTCACTGATGGTAAAGGTTAGACTTAGATGTCAGTTTTCAGAGTTATAGGCTTTTGCACAATGCAGGCTCGGAAATTTTCTGCCCTTTTTGACAGCAAGGGCTCGGGAAAGCCAATCTCAGGAAAGGTTTCCAAACTTTCAATCTTATGATTGACTTTCTTTTGTAAGTTTTTAAGAGCCTTTTGCCCAAATACTTCCTTGCTATATAGCATAAAATCTCTCAGGCTCTCTTGGGCTTTCACCGATATTATTATTTTAGCCATTCTATGTCGTCTTCCATTTTTTTCTTAAACTCTTCAAAGGTATATACCCTTCCATTCTTGATGTCATCGAGGCTTTCATCAATCATTTGATTGATTTCGTCCATAGTATATGGCTTCAACTCAGGCTCTTTGCTTGTATTTTTCGACAATATGTCGCTAATCGTTGAAAGTATGTTGAAACTGTCTATGTTCCAAATCTTCTCAACGATTGATGCCTTGAAGTCCGAGAATGGAACGCTTGGTTCCAATTTTAATGCACTTGCGTTCATAGCGGTTATGATTTTTATGATTCTGCAAATATACTAACCTTTGCCGGAAATTGCAAAAATATTTTCAAATAACAATTTGTTAATGATAAGTTTATCTTAAAACCAACATTGTTACGCTCTTTATTAGTAACTTTGCGCAATTAAAAAAATAAAGTAAAAACTAAACCAAACAAGCCAAATAAAAAAGTGTATCTCGTAATCGGTGCTACAGAAATGGTGGGAGCGCATCTCGTGTGTGCGTTGCTTCACCTTGGACA
>JAGCRY010000019.1 GCA_017964465.1 Bacteroidales bacterium
AATGTCGTCTGCGACGAGGAGGGGATGTATCCGTATGATTGCAATACTCCCGTTTGATTGTCAATCCTCACGAACCAGGCACAATTGTCCTGAATGTCCAACGGCTCTTGGCCATAGAATACCGGGTAGCCATAGTCCTGCGGAATGCGGCCTATCGATCCCAGAATGATTATCGAGTTGGAATCGGGTTCAACAATGCATTGGTTAAACCGGTTGATGGTCATCGACAGGCCCGGTTCGCTACTGCCAATGGTTAGTTGCGTCACGCTTAAAGGCATCAACTCATCATCAAACTTTATCAGCATCCCTTCTGTGAAATTGTCGAGATTGACCGAGAGGGTTGTGTCGCCTGACAACGGCAGTCTTCCGATGTCAGAACTGATGTTGCAAAGGAGGAAAACATGGTTGTCGTTATCGGTAGTAAGTTCACGCGCACCATAATCCCAATAGCTCCAGCTGCTGTTGGATTCATCGAATATGTACCGGCAAGCCAACATGTCGTTGAAATGAGGAGAGAACTTGAACAATCTGTAATTGAAGATGCTTGGATGGGAGACCGGCGCATCGAAAAAACGCTGACGACCGTTCACCATAACGACAACCTCACTTATCAACCCGTTTTCCAGGTCATAGCGCTGCGATTGGTATTCGCAAGTGTCGCAATAAAGCCACAATGCATCGGTGGCAAGGTGTCCGAAATAGATGTTGCCCTGGTTGTCCACATGGAAATCGCCCGGCTTGAACTGCTGGTTGTAAATATACACCGAGTCGAAACTGTTGTTGCTCTGTCTGTCAAGTGTTATTAGATTGCCCTTGCTGTCCTTATATGCCGTATGGAAAATGTAGTTCTCTGTCAGGTTTCCGTCAAGGTCGAAGACGGAAATCGCCGTCGATATGCCTGTGAAAGCGAGACTGTCCCTATACAAAAGATAATCTACATTGTCTTTCGTTATCAACGTGTCGTAGAAATAGAGGTATTCATTATTCTCTTTGGGCAGGGCGAAAAGGACATTCGCGAAGAGGGCCGTGTCGCCGACCAGTTGCAAGCCGTAGATTTGCGACGGCTGCCCATAGTTTGCATGAAGAATCTTCTTCCAGACAATATCGCCTTGCGGGGTGATCTTCATGATGCACGAGTTGGAATTCTCCGTTTGCCCGCCGTGAGGAGGGAACGGCAGCAGTTCTTGTCCGTCGACGGAGGCGCCGTTGGCGAACTGCCCGGCAATATAGAGGTTGCCCTGCGAATCTGTGACGGAGCTGACGATGTAGTTCCAATACTTGCCCGATGGCTCCTGGCCGGAATAGGATTTCACCCAGTCGAACCGCTGGGCGTGGGCGGCGAGGGAGAGCACGACAAACGCCGCTAGCAGAAGGATTTTCTTGATTGATTTCATTTTGAATACTGTTTTAATTGTCTTGATTAATTGATTTGTTAACCCACTTCAACCCTATTTGTCGCAAAAAAAATCGATTTCGTTACATTGAAAATGAATTTTTTTATTTTTGTCGCCTCAAGAGATGATATGAATATGAGAAAAAATGTTTTGATAGTCTTTGCCTTGATGATGCTTTCAGCATGTGGTGGCAGGCAAACGCAGGCAGAAAGTGCTGGCGCAGCCGTTACTGATTCAACGGAAGTGATGGCGCCGAACGAAACGGACTCGATGGCAAGTCATTCCCAAAGCTGCCGTCTGACGGGTACCATTGGTGAAGACAAAGCCAGCATGGCGCTTGATAAGAACGGCAATGATGTGACGGGTGTCGTCACGCGATGTGACTATTGCGTACCTATCCATGTAGAAGGTACTTGGCAAGGTGACAACATCACGGTTGCTGGAGTAAGTCAAGCCGGCTCACATATTGAATATAAATTGACTGTCACGGCCAACGCAGTTCAAGGAGCAGAGATATTGTCTGCCGAAGGAGAAGTCGAAAAGCAAAACGTCACCATGACGATAGAACACAGCCGACCTTGAGGACCATCCCCGGCAACACCGTTGCAGGAGGTGTACCGGCTTTTCTGCAACCTACTCGCACGAAAGAAATTGTATTTTTGCGACCCGTAAAAAAAACTCATATAATGGAAATCACCACACTGCTTGACATCCATTCCCGAGAGGAGCTTTATCAGTGGTACGTTGAGAACCACGATAAGGCCACCGACTTCTGGCTGCGCATCAACCGTGCGGAGGCGGACTGTCCAGGTGTGGTCCGCTATGTCGATGCCGTTGAGGTTGCCCTGTGTTTCGGGTGGATAGACAGCACCATGAAACGCATTGACGATGGGAAGCCTATACAGCGCTTCACGCCGCGTCGCAAGGGCAGCAACTGGTGCGAGCAGAACCTCGTGCGCTGTCGCCGCCTCGTCGAAACGGGAGAGATGACACCCGCCGGGCTCGCCGTCATCCCCGACATTGACCCGTCGCATTTCGTCTATGCGGATTGGATCATCGACGCCATCAAGGCCGACAAGCAGGCATGGAAGAATTACCGTTCCTTTCCCGAGAACTACCGCCGCATCAAGGTGGACCGTATCCAGCATTATTACCATACTAAACGCGAAGACTACGCCTTCAAGACCCTGCGGAAGTTCATCGACGACTGCCACAACGGCAAAATGCAGAACGGCTGGAGCGATTTCGGGAGACTGGAAAAATAGAGTTTTTTAACAAACTACAACCATAAGGCTTATCATTTGTTCGATAGCTGTTGCGCAATTTTCCCATGGCATTGTGAACCTTATTTTTTGTATATTTGCGCTCTCATCGTTTGGATGACGATGTGGGCCGCTATTACGTCTGTTTGGCGGAGTATTCCAAAAGTCCAGCGACGAATATGACGATTATCGCAACTGTTGAGAATGAAGAACTGAGAATGAGAATCAAAGAAGGTGGCGTGTTGAAGGCATACACGGGAACTAAGTTGAACGGAGCGGCAGAATGGCAGGAGGTGGATGGCAAACTGCTGTTGTTCCTCAACGTCGGCACCGACAATCTGGGTAAACTGACCTTCTTCATTGCAGAAGAGGGCGAAAAGACGGAGTTGTTTGCCAACATTCCTCTGCAGACTGCCGCTAACCGCCATTTCGGATCACTCGACAATCCAGTCCTCCTATCGCTCGAATCCAATCTCTTGGCTTCTAACTTCCAAGCCTATCCAACCATCTTCACCGACCATGTGGATTTCGAAGTGGCCAATATCGCTTCAAAGGATGTGCACATCACGATCCGTAATGCAGCAGGTGTGATGGTCGACGAGATCACCTCCCTCCATTGGACAAACTGCGAGAGTCTCTCTTCTGGCGTCTATTTTGCCACCCTGTACACCAAAGATTATACCGCAACTGTTAAACTTGTTAAGGTTAATCGATAGCGTTGAACATTAAATATTGAAGATTAGAAATTTTGATTATGAAAAAACATATTTCTTTACAAGTCCTTGTTGGCTTTTTGGTTATGAGCCTGTTCCTGTCTTGCGACCCGGAAATCATCACGCCTCCCACCCCTGAGGAGCCTGAAATTCCTACTGGCAACATCCCCACTCCTGACTGGCAGGTGCCTTCTGACTACGACTACAGCAGCAGCATGACAGTCATCGCCCAAGTGGATCTCACCCAGACGTATACGCTCACTCCCGACGATTGGCAGGTCGATACCGCCGATCTGCTGGCCGCTTTTGCCGGCGAAGAGTGCATCGGGGTAAGTAATCCCGTTGATAGTCTCTTCTTCCTTTACATCGTCTCTCCTTCACAGGACAACGAAGACATCACCCTCCGGTATTATTCCGCCCGCTTGCGCAATGTTTTCCAGGCCAACACCGCCCTTCAATTCGTGAACGGCGACCGCCAAGGGAGTGTCAACAACCCGCTCAGACCCTTGTTTGAGGAATGGAGTGAATAAGTTATTTTGTTAATTCTCATGTAAAAAACTTTATTATGAAACAATTATCTCGTTGGTTACCAATACGATCTGTGGCGTTCCTGCTCGTGTTTGTCGCTTGTGCAGGAATACTCGGCAAAACCCTCAATGAAGTGGGGGCTGGTGGTCGGTTATCTCTTTGATACTGAATATCCTGACGATTCTCTTGCTGGTTTTTCTCGCAAAACGTAACAAACTGTCTTACTGGCAATTGATAAACTATCAAAAGGGAAAGACCAATTGGAAGCAAGTAGTGGGGGTCACGTTGTTGATTTTGGTAGTTGGTATGTCGGGTACGTATCTGGCTGGTTTTCTGTGTTATCGCAACGTTATGTATGTACCGCCGGTGTTGTTGACGCCGGTACCGAAAGTGATCGCCGTCATCAATCTGTTGCTGTTGCCCGTCACCACCGTTTTGGCGGAAGACGGTCTGTATCTCGGATCTGGCGTGAACCAGATCCAAAACAAACACGCGGCCGTTTACGCTCTTTGTTTGTTGGTATTACTACCGCAAACGCAATCCGTTGCCCGTTATGATCGGTCATTTTTTGCCAATCTGCCGGCGGTGATACAGGTGGCAATGGTTTCTTTTATGGCGGGGGCGCAATAGATGGATTGTGAAAAATATACTAATTATATCCATACTGTTATTAGTATGGATTTTTTTTTTGTATTTTTGCCACATGAAATGATAGTCATTCATTTATGAAAAAAAGCCAGAAGACTCATTGGACAGCCTTAGGGGCGAAAACGAGTGTCGCAATCCTCGTCACTGCGGCGCTTTTGATGCTGGCGCTTTCGGCTGTGCAGAGTTATTACGCGCGCAAGGAGATCCGTGCTAATTTGGAACGTAACACCGAACTGGACTTGTTTATCAAGGCGCAGAAAAT
>JAGCRY010000020.1 GCA_017964465.1 Bacteroidales bacterium
ATGGTTGACATGATACCCGAAGCGATGGGAGCGTATTTGTTGAGGGCTGCAGCCATAGGAGCCAAGCAGTTGGTGGTGCAGGAAGCTGCGGAAATGATGGTGTCAGCAGCGGTAAGAGTCTTGTGGTTAACGTTGTAAACGATGGTCGGGAGGTCGTTGCCAGCGGGAGCCGAGATAACAACCTTCTTTGCACCAGCCTTGATGTGAGCCTCAGCCTTAGCCTTGCTGGTGTAGAAACCAGTACATTCGAGAACTACGTCAACGTTGAGTTCGCCCCAGGGGAGTTCAGCTGCGTTGGGTTTTGCATAGATAGTGATTTCCTTGCCGTCAACAGTGATCGAGCCGGGAACTTTCACAGTTTTGCCGTCTTCTTCAAGAACTGCGTCCTTGTAAGCAACAGTATGCTTGCCCTCGCCGAACTTGCCAGCGAAACCACCCTGTGCGGTGTCATACTTGAGAAGGTGAGCGAGCATCTTGGGGGAAGTGAGGTCGTTGATAGCGACTACTTCATAGCCCTCTGCCTCAAACATCTGACGGAATGCCAGACGACCGATACGGCCAAAACCGTTAATAGCAACTTTTGTCATGTTATTGTTAATTTTAAATAATTTAGAAAATGTTTTCTATTTGTTTTTTCAGCCGCAAATGTAGGAAATTTTTTGAAACGATGTATGTTTTTTGGGAAGTTTTTTATATTAAGTTTTGTTAACGTGAAATACTCCGCAAAATATTTCACTTTTTTTGTTGCCACAATCCGAAAAAAGTTTTTACCTTTGTGTCTGTAATAATACCTCAAAAATATTTTGCAAATGGATCTTTTTGAAAAAGTAATGGAACGTGCCAAGACCGCCGACCTTGGCAAATATCAGGCCGGCGCAGACGGCTACTTCATGTTCCCAAAATTGGAAGGCGAAATCGGCCCGGAGATGAATTTCAGGACGCCCTTTGGCGTGAAACCCATCCTCAACTGGTCGCTCAACAACTACCTCGGTCTCGCTAACGACCCCGAAGTGCGCAAGGCTGACGCCGAGGGCGCGGCTAAATATGGTCTCGCCGCTCCTATGGGCGCGAGGATGATGTCTGGTCAGACTGTAATGCACGAAGAACTCGAAGCAATGCTTGCAAAGTACGCCAAAAAACCGGCTGCTTTCGTCGTAAACTTCGGCTATCAAGCCATGATTTCCATCATTGACTGCATCGTGGATCGCAAGGACGTCATCGTATATGACTACGAGGCTCATGCCTGCATCATGGACGGCATTTTCTTGCACAAATCCAAGTGCGGCGGCGAGAAGATGAGTTACGTATTCCCGCACAACGACATGGAGAAACTTGAGAAACAACTCAAACTCGCCACAAAGAAAGTTGCGGAGACTGGCGGCTCAATCCTCGTAATCACCGAAGGCGTGTTCGGCATGGCTGGTGACCTCGGCAACTTGAAGGGCATCACCGACTTGAAGGAGAAGTACAACTTCCGCCTCCTCATCGACGACGCTCACGGATTCGGCACAATGGGTCCCAACGGTGGCGGCACAGGCGAACATTTCGGCGTTCAGGACAAGGTTGACCTCTATTTTGCAACGTTTGCAAAGGCAGGCGCGGGCATTGGTGGCTTCATTGCCTCCGAAAAACCCATCATCGACTACCTGCGCATGAACATGAGGTCGCAGATTTACGCAAAATCGTTGCCGATGCCTATGGTTGTAGGTCTCAAAAAACGTCTCGAACTTATGACCACCAATCCCAAGTACCGTGAAAACCTCTGGAAAATCGTCCATGCAATCCAGGACGGCTTCCGCAAGGATGGTTTCGATATTGGCAAGACACAATCGCCGGTAACTCCCGTGTATATGCACGGCGACCCCAACGCTTCAGACGTGGAATGTACAGCCGAGGCTACAAACCTCTTGCTCGACCTCCGCGAGAATTACGGCATCTTCTGTTCGATTGTTGTATATCCGGTAGTTCCCAAAGGCACGGTGATGTTCCGCGTAATTCCTACCGCTGCACACACTCTCGAACACGTTGAGCGCACAATCAACGCCTTCAAGGAGTGCAAGAAGAAACTCGACGAGGGTCGCTACAAGGCTAAGGTAGTTGATCCGTGGACAATGTTGAAGTCTGGCAAGGTTGAGTTCTAATTGTTTAAGCGACACCTTATATAATATATCAACAAAAAAATTTCCCGCATATCGTTCTTCCAAAACGGTATGCGGGATTTTTTTAAGGATCTTTCTCTTTCTTAACAAATTACATCTACCAAAAGGAAACCCGCCACATAGAGCCGTACACCCCAGCAACGGGTTTCATGGTAATTAATAATCAGACAAAACTTTATATTTTATCAAATGCCTGGCTGAGGTCGGCGATGATGTCATCGACATGCTCAGTACCGATGGAGAGGCGGATTGTGCTCTGGAAGATGCCCTGGTCGGCGAGTTCTGCCTCCGAGAGTTGAGAGTGAGTAGTAGTAGCGGGATGGATTACGAGCGACTTAACGTCGGCAACATTGGCGAGGAGCGAGAATATCTGCAAGCTGTCGATGAACTTGAACGCCTCTGCCTGTCCACCCTTGATGTCGAATGTGAAGATTGAACCGCCGCCGTTGGGGAAGTACTTCTTGTAGAGTTCGTGGTCGGGATGATCTGCAAGTGCAGGGTGGTTGATTTTGGCAACCTTCGGATGCTGTTTGAGGAAGCCGAGAACCTTCTCGGTGTTTTGTGCATGACGCTCAATCCTGAGAGAGAGGGTCTCAACGCCCTGAAGGAGCAAGAATGCATTGAAGGGCGAGATGGCTGCGCCGGTGTCGCGGAGAAGGATTGCACGGATGTAGGTAACGTATGCAGCCGCGCCTACTGCCTTTACAAACGAAATGCCGTGGTAGCTCGGGTTGGGTTCTGCAATCTGCGGATATTTGCCAGACTTAGTCCAGTCAAACTTGCCGGAATCCACAATTACGCCGCCGAGTGTGGTGCCATGACCGCCGAGGAACTTGGTTGCAGAGTGGATTACAACGTCTGCGCCATGCTCGATAGGACGGAACAGGTACGGGGTTGCAAACGTGTTGTCGATGAGGACAGGGATACCGTACTTGTGTGCAATGGTAGAAATGGCGTCCACGTTTGGAATGTCTGAACTCGGGTTGCCAAGGGTTTCGAGGAATACGAGCGTCGTGTTATCCTTGATTGCGTCCTCAACCTCCTGAAGGTTGTGAGCGTCCACGAAAGTGGTCTCGATGCCGAGGAGCGGGAGAGTGTGGGCGAGAAGGTTGTAAGTACCACCGTAGATGGTCTTCTGTGCAACGATGTGGTCACCCTTCTTGGCAATAGCCTCGATTGCGTATGTGATTGCTGCTGCGCCAGATGCTGTTGCAAGTGCTGCGACACCACCTTCAAGGGCTGCAACGCGCTGTTCAAAAACGCCTTCGGTGGAGTTTGTCAAACGACCGTAAATGTTGCCAGCGTCGCGGAGACCAAAACGGTCGGCTGCGTGTTGCGAATTGTGGAACACGTATGAAGTGGTCTGGTAAATCGGTACTGCGCGTGAATCGGATGCGGGATCCGGCTGTTCCTGACCAACATGAATCTGCAATGTCTCGAAGTGAAGTTTGTTTGTGCTCATTTTCTTTAATGTTTTTAGTGGTTATTAATTACGTTTATTACTTTGTTTTTGATGATGCAAAGTTACGAGCACTAAAACTTCTTTCCAAGAACTTTTTATTTTTTAGGAAATAAATCTATAAAACTTCAATACAGTAGATAATTTGTCATAAAAATGGGCGTCATGCGACCGAAATGCAGAATTTTAATTTTCATAATTTTTACAATCCCCAGTTCTCTCTGTCGAGACTTCGATATGTAATTGCCTCGGCAACGTGCGAAGCCTTGATATCCTCTTCTCCTGCAAGGTCGGCAATAGTGCGAGAAACCTTCAGGATTCGGTCGTAGGCACGGGCTGAAAGTCCAAGTTTTTCCATTGCTTTTTTAAGGAGAGCCATCGACGCCTCATCAAGAGTGCAATATGCGCGGATTTTGCTACTCGTCATCTGTGCATTGCAGTGGATTTCGGGCGACGGTTTAAAACGTAGCTGCTGAATTTCACGCGCTTTAATAACTCTTTCACGAATTTCTGCGCTCGTTTCGCCACTTTTCTGCAATGACAAATCCTTAAAAGGCACAGGCGTTACCTCGACATGAAGGTCAATCCTGTCAAGCAAAGGCCCTGAAATACGACTGAGATATTTTTTCACCGCACCCGGTGCACATGTACATTCTTTTTCAGGATGGTTATAATATCCACAAGGACAGGGATTCATGGAAGCTACAAGCATAAAGCCGGCGGGATAGTTGACCGTGGAACGCGCCCTCGATATTGTTATGGTGCGTTCCTCAAGCGGTTGCCTCAACACTTCCAACACTTGCCGCTTAAATTCGGGAAGTTCGTCAAGAAACAGCACTCCATTGTGTGCAAGTGAAATTTCGCCCGGCTGAGGGTACGTGCCGCCACCGACTAAGGCAACGTCAGAAATCGTATGATGTGGTGAACGAAATGGACGGCGAGTCATCAATGCAGAGCCTGCGGGCAATGTACCAGCTACGGAATGTATCTTGGTGGTTTCGAGAGATTCGCGTAGTGTAAACGGCGGAAGTATCGACGGTATGCGCTTGGAGAGCATTGTCTTGCCGCTGCCGGGAGGGCCTATCAAAATTACATTGTGTCCGCCAGCCGCCGCGATTTCCATGGCACGTTTCACGTTTTGCTGACCTTTGACGTCGGCAAAATCGAGGTCAATGGATTCATAATTACTAAAAAACTCCTTCCTCGTGTCAATCTCAGTGGGTTCGATTGTGGGATTGCCGTTGAAAATGTCAATGACCTCCTTTATATTTGACACGCCATAGACGACAAGATTGTTGACAACCGCCGCCTCACGTGCATTTTGAGCGGGGAGTATGACGCCTTTGAAATTTTCTTTGAGAGCCTGAATCGCTATTGGCAACGCGCCTTTGACGGGATTTATGGAACCATCTAATGACAATTCACCCAAAATGATGTACTCGCCAACGGTCTCACTGTTAATCTGTTGAGACGCGCCGAGTATGCCAATCGCTATCGCCAAATCGTATGCAGAGCCTTCCTTTTTGAGATCGGCGGGCGCCATGTTCACCACAATCCTTTTTCCTGGCAAACGGTATCCAGAGGTCCTCAATGCCGCTTCGATACGCTGTTGGCTCTCCTTGACCGCGCTATCCGGCAGCCCGACCATATAAAAATTGAAACCATCAGATACTTCGGTCTCTACCGTCACCGTGATAGCGTCGATGCCATGGACTGCACTTGCGTATGTTTTGACGAGCATTTTTGTGGATGTTTGGATGATTATTATATAATGTGTATTTGTTAAGAGCAAAGTTAGGCAATATTCGGGAAATGTCAAAAGGAAACAAGCAAAAAGTGAAAAAAATTTTTACTAATATCTTTAACAATTTAATGATTAGATGTTTAGCAAAACAAAATCACCGCCTTTCTCGCCGAAACTAAGACGAAAAAGACGGTGCAAAACGGGTTGTATAGAACAACCTGATTTTATCACATTATTTCTTATACCCAACAGGATGATTGAGAATTGGGTTTTGGGCGTCGGTGAGTTTAAGTTCCTTCTTCAAGGTCTCCTTCTCCATCGAGGCGCGGGGAACGGTGGCGAGACCCAATGCCTCACACGCCAAATCGATGTTTTGGCTCACGTAGCCTGCGTCGATTGCGCCCGAAATTGTGGGGCCGTTGGTGCTGCCGCCACGGAATTTGTCGTTGTCGCTTACGATGACAAAGCACACCGGCGCCTCAGCCGCAAAACTCTGAAAACCTGCAACAGCCTTGCGCAAATCCTTGTCTGAAACCTTCTTCAAGGCATTGTCCTTAGCCACGTAGAGATACGCGCCATCCTTGCGACAAACATATACAGAAATGTCCTGCGCATTGACAGCGGTAGGCGCGGTGAGGTGTCCGTCGGGACGGTTGATGCCCACAGCCGCCCAAAGGAGTTGGCTGAGTTTCATATCGTCGATGTCCTTGGTGCTGTACTCGCGCACCGATTTGCGCTGTTGGAGAGCCTGATAGAGCGTCATCGGGACATTCTTGTCGGGTTCGGGCAGTTTCACGATGTCCTGCGCCATTACGAATAATGATGTTGCCATAACAAAGCAAGTGGTTAAAAATAATTTTTTCATTTTGATTGTATTTTTTCGTTTGGGGATTAATATTATCTAATAAAATGTGTTTCGGTGAGCGGCTCCTTGATTTTCGGCGAGCCAAACTGTTTGATTCCGAGGTCAAACGATTTTATCATAAACGCCATATTCAAGCCGAGTTGACGCATTGTCTGCAAACCTTCGTCATCTTTGGCAACCTCGCCCGGCTCCGTGCCGTGGGCGATGCTCCAATATTGCGACGGCACAACGGGCATATTGGTTTTGAGGAAATATTTGTTTAAAACGTCCATCGTGGCAGTAGCACCGCCGCGCCGCGCTATCGAAACAGTTGCGCCAACTTTCATCGTCCAATCGGTATGCAAATTGGAATAAAACAGCCTGTCCAACAACGCCAACAATGTGCCGTTTGGCGATGCAAAATACACCGGCGAACCTACCAACAATCCGCTCGCATCACGCATTTTGGCGGATATTTCGTTGACAATATCGCCAAAGGCACACTCGCCCGAATCCCAACATTTGTTGCAGGCGATGCAGCCGTGAATGTTTTTATGACCGACGTGAATCCACTCAGTTTCAATGCCTTGCGCGTTCAAAGTCCCTTCCACCTCGTGCAACGCCATCGCCGTATTGCCATTGGCCTTCGGGCTTCCATTAAGAATGATTACTTTCATTTGCCGTTTTTTTGTAGGTTTGACGCGCAGTTTTGATGGAAGTTTAATGGATTG
>JAGCRY010000021.1 GCA_017964465.1 Bacteroidales bacterium
CAAGTAGCTCAGCTGGTAGAGCACATCCCTTTTAAGGATGGGGTCCTGGGTTCGAACCCCAGCTTGGTCACTATCGGTTATATTTTAATGGTGGATAATTTGGATAGACCAAGTAGCTCAGCTGGTAGAGCACATCCCTTTTAAGGATGGGGTCCTGGGTTCGAACCCCAGCTTGGTCACAGTTTTAGGGTTACTTTGACTTTGATTTGGTTGGACCAAGTAGCTCAGCCGGTAGAGCACATCCCTTTTAAGGATGGGGTCCTGGGTTCGAACCCCAGCTTGGTCACTCATAAAAAATATTTCTTCCATTCATTAATCTTGTTGCCACTATGTCGAAATCGAAACTCAACCTGAATATCACATGGAAGGATGTCGTGAAGCATCTCATAAGAATCGCAGCGGCAATCGTGGCTATCCTCGCATTCAACAAATACTTCCCGCAGCACCTCATCCCCAAGGACATGGTGTTCAAAATCCTTGTCTATATGCTCATTTACATTTTGGTGAGCCTGATTGTGGACAGCTTTTTCATGAAAATCAACAACAAGAAACGAAGATAGTTTTTTCATAGATCCGCCATGAAGCTTTTTATCGTCATATTGGTTTTCATTCTTTCAGCTCTCCCCGCCCTCGCACAGGAAGACAGCGAGGACGAGGTTGACCTTGTGCAAATCAAGACAGACAGCCTCAAATCGCTCATCACGCCAAACACGCCCGACAGCTCCAAGAAACATTGGTACTACTGCATCGGGGTCATCGCCGACAATTCTGACACCGCCATCAAATACGCCAACCTTTCATTGGAATTGTGCCGCGAAAACGACTATTTATATATCGGCGACAACCATTACAACATCGGCGTCTCGTATTTTATGCAGGACAAGGCAAGCGAGGCGTTGAAATATTTTTTCAAGGCGGAGCCATATTTCGAGAAGCTGTCTAACAAGGAGAAAATCGCCGCCAATGAAATCGCCATCGGCAAATGTTACCACGACCTCAACCTCAACGACAGCAGCCTTGCGTACCTCGGCAGGGCGTTGGAGATTTTCACGGAGCTTAATGACACCGCCAACATCACCTACGCATACCAGTCGATTGGCAATGTGAATATGGATTTGCATTTTTACGAAACAGCCAAGGAGTACTTCACAAAGGCGTTGATGATGGATTCGGCGAGTTGCACCTATCTCAACCAGGCTTACGACTACCAGCTGCTCGGCTATATAGAACTCGAAACTGGCACACCAAAGGACGCGCTGCTCTACCTCAGCAAATCCGCCTACATTTTCGACACCATACCGACCGACGACGCATATTTCATCAACCTCAAATACGAGACATACCTGTATATGGCGCAGGCATACCTCACCTACGCCGAACAAACAAACGAACCAGCACACGCCAAATGCTGCTATGACTACATCAAAAAAATCGGCGATTATTTCATCAACACCAATTACAACAACAACCAGTTATCAACTATGCAATGTTATGCGCGGTATCTTTCGTTTGTCGGGAGGGACAAGGAAGCCATCGACGTATTGCTCGAATGTAAACAATACTTGGGAACCGACCAGCGTGACAATTTCATCTCCGCGTATTACAATCATCTTGTAAAAGTCTATAAAAAAATTGGCGACTACAAGAACGCCCTCGAAGCCACCGAAATGATGAACCATTACAAAGAATCGTCCATCAACGACAGCACAATGAAGATTGTTGCAAAATTTCAGGCGGAGCAGGAGGTGAAAATCCACAAGGCAGAGACCGCCGCGAAACAACGTCAGATGAGCATAATAATATTATCATTGATTGTGGTGCTGACATTGGTGACATTGTTGGTGATTATCATTTACAAATCATTGAAAATCAAGCGCAAGGCTAATGAAGACCTCATGCAAAAAAATCACATCCTCGACCAGCAAAAATCGGAAATTGAGGCGCAGCGCGACGAGATTTGGAACCAAAAATCTGAAATTGAGGCGCAGAAAGACATCATCACCAAACAGTGGCACGCCGTGGAGCAAGTGAACAACAAACTCCTGTCGAGCATCAACTATGCGCAGCGCATCCAAAACGCCGCAATCTCGCCACAATCAGAGATTGATGCGCTGTTCCCCAACAATTTTGTTTATTATAAGCCACGCGACATTGTGAGCGGCGACTATTACCGCGTTGCAAAGTGTGGAAAATATAATGTGCTCATCACAGCCGACTGCACGGGACACGGCATTCCGGGCGGTTTCCTCTCGATGCTCGGCATTTCGGCTTTGAAGGAATTTTGTGTTACGGAGGACGACGCCGCACACCCCGGCACAATACTCGACAGGATGAGGGCTTTTGTGAAAACTACATTGGTATCTGAACAAAACGCCATCATCGACGACGGCATGGACATGACGATATGTTGTTATGATTTTGAGGCGATGGAAATGCGCTACGCCACTGCAAACCAGTCGATTATATTAGTAAGGGACGGCAAGGCTCAACGTCTCAACGGCGACCACATGCCCGTTGGACGCTATGTTGCGGAAAAGGAACATTTTCAGTCGCTGTTGTTCCCAATCCAACACGGCGACATAATCTACACATTCTCCGACGGCATCCAAGACCAGACCGGCGGCGACCCGTCAGTCATCTACGGCCGCAAATTCCTCCTCAACAACCTCATCGAGTTCCTCATGGAAGTTTATGACAAGCCCCTCGCCACTCAGCGCGACCTCCTCGACAAGACCATCACCGAATGGCGCGGCGAAAGGCCGCAGGTGGACGATATGACGCTGATTGGGGTGAGGGTGTAAAATTATTATCATAAGGAATAATGCGCCTCTTCATAATCCGCTACAAGATTGCCCAACATTTCAAACTCAATATAATTTGGGTCTGTTGTCGGGGTAGAATCATTTACCAATGGCAACAAGGTCTCTAAACGCTGCATCAAAGCATTATACTGTTCTTCATTATCGATTTTTGTCATAATTACAAATCTAATTTCCGCAATTTTAAAACATTTATTTCATTTTTCAAAATTTTTTTCTCAATTCCACATTTTTATTCCTAAATTCTCGAAAAAAATCCCTACCTTTGCAACCTGAAACGTTTAAAAATTATAAACTTAAATGAAACACAGACTAATTTTGTTTTTTATCTTTCTGTCGCTCAATGTAATGGCGCAGAAGAAGGTAACTGTAAGCGGTTACATTACTGATCAAAAATCGTCCGAGACGCTCATCGGAGCAACTATCTATGACGAAAACTCTAAACAAGGCGCAATCACCAATGTATTTGGTTTTTATTCGCTGACACTCTCCGAAGGCAGCCATGCCCTCAAATTCTCTTACGTGGGCTACACGCCTCAAAATCTTGCACTTACACTCCGCAACGACACCACAATCAACATCGCCCTCGCCGAAATGGGCGAACTCGCCGAAGTGGTAGTTACAGGCGTGAAAGAAGACGCGGGAATCGCCTCAACAAGGATGGGCAGCCTTGATGTTCCCGTGAAATTCATCGAACACACACCCGCAATCCTCGGCGAGACCGACGTGATGCGCACCGTTCAACTCATGCCGGGCGTTCAGCAAGGCTCGGCTGGTTCGTCGGCGATTTACGTGCGCGGCGGCGGTGGCGATGAAAACCTCATACTCTTGGACGGCGCACCGGTCTATAAGGTTGACCACTTGTTTGGATTCTTCTCGGTGTTCACGCCCGAAGCCATCAAGAAGGTAACATTCTATAAATCATCATTTCCGGCGCGTTACAACGGCAGGGCGTCGTCGGTCATCGACGTGCGCACAAAGGACGGCGATATGCAAAAATTCTCCAACAGTTTTTCAATCGGACTCCTGACCTCGAGGTTCACTTTTGAAGGTCCAATCAAGAAAGACAAAACTTCATACTCGATTTCGGGCAGAACAACCTACATCTCGCTCCTGACTGCGCCCGTGATGTCAGTAATGAAAATCGACGGCGAAAAGTTCAACGTTGGCTACTGGTTCTACGACTTCAATGCCAAGGTCAACCACAAATTCTCCGACAAGGACAGGCTCTATGTAAGTTTCTACCGTGGAGTTGACAAACTTTGGGTAAAAGACAAGTACGAATGGAACAACGGCGACGACAAAGGCGACGACGACGAAAAATATTCACTCCGCTGGGGCAACCTCATCAGCACAGTCCGCTGGAACCACGTATTTTCGCCGAGACTGTTCTCAAATGCAACTATCACACTCAATAAGTACAAGATGGGCATTGGCGACAAGTACAAGTTCAATAACACTTACAAAGAATACAACTATGGCAAAGAAGAAACCATAATACGCAAGGAAAACTACGAGTCGGAATACAATTCGTCGATTCTTGATATTGGCATTGCCGACGACTTCGATTTCATGGTCAACAACAACCACACGTTGCGTTTTGGTTTCAATTACACCAACCACAATTTTGACCCGCAGACCTCTCACACCAAGACGTCCGACTATTCGTCAAATGGCAACAATTCCGACACCCTCATCCGCAACGGCGCATCAAACATCCACGCCAACGAACTCTCAATCTACGCCGAGGACGAATGGAAAATCACTGACAATCTGCATTTTAACCCCGGATTTGCATACACATTGTTTGCTGTTGGCAAGAAAACCTACTCTAACTTCCAACCGCGTGTTTCCCTGAAATATTCACCGTGGAAGGACGTGGCATTTAAGGCTTCATACACCCGTATGTCTCAATGTGTCCATCTCTTGACTTCCACTCCAATTTCCTTGCCCACAGACCTTTGGGTGCCGATCACCGAAAACATCAAACCTGAAATTGCCCAACAATATTCCGTCGGCGCATACTACACCGGCATAAAGATGTGGGAACTCTCCGTGGAAGGCTATTACAAGACGCTTGACAATGTTTTGGAATACAAGGACGGCATGAGTTTCATGGGATTTTCACCGAATTGGCAGGAACTCGTCTCGATGGGCAAAGGCACATCAAAGGGCATCGAGTTTATGGCTAAGAAAGTTTCAGGCAACGCAACTGGCTGGATTACATACACTTTGAGCAAGACAGACCGAGATTTTGACAGCGATTCACAGGTCAATAATGGCGACCCGTTCCCCTTCACCTACGACCGCCGCCACAACATTGGCATTGTGTACAATCAAAAGTTCAACGACCGCATCGACCTCGACGTTACGTGGACGTATTACAGCGGCGCACACGCCACAATCTCCGTTTCAAAGGAGGAAATCGTGTTTCCTGAAGACCGCTTCACGGATTCATGGGGATATTATGGAAGTATGGCAGATCGCGTCAACACTTCATACACCGAGTATGTTGACAACCGCAACAATTACACCCTGCCCGCCACTCACCTGATGTGCATAGGCGTCAACTTCCACAAACAGAAAAAACATTGCGAGAGGATTTTCAATCTCTCCATCTACAACGCCTACAACTCCAAGAACCCCGATTTCTGTTTCTCGAAGACGAAGACGGACTCTAACGGCAACGAATACTACAAACTCCGCAAAATCACAATTCTGCCCATAATTCCGTCATTTACATTCACTTACAAATTCTAACGAACTATGAAACACTTATCATATATAATTGCGGCATTGATGCTCATCATAGCGTCGTGCAAAGAGGACATCGACCTCGACATCAAGGACACCACAGGCACATTGTGCGTGAATGGTTTTCTGTATTCGGATTGCGACACTAACCTACTCTACATCACAAAAACCGGCGTTGCATACCCTCAAAACGTCAAGAATGCCCACGTCAAAATGTTTGTGAACGGCATTTTGACGGAGGAAAAGTCGCAGTCTGACACCTCGATTGGCAAGTTGTATTATCTCCATACAAAATTCTCGGAGGGCGACCTCGTGAGGATTGAGGTTGATTGCGACGGTCAACACGTATGGAGCGAATCCACTGTGCCTCAGTCGCCCAAGGATTTCGACGCAAAAGTAACATTCGCACCTCATAGAACCTACTATGACGCTGAAATTGAGGAGTTTAAGACGGAAGATTTTTACAGGGTTGATGTCTCATTCAGCGACATTTCGTCTTCCAAAAATTACTACCGCCTCTACACCAACAAGGATGTGAATATTCAAATTGCAGAACCCATTATGGAGCCAAACTACAAAACGCTCATTGATGAATACACTGGCGAGCCGTATGAATGGTACTTTGGCGACACTGTGGTTGGTTACAATTGGATTACCTACCGCGGCTACAATTACGAACTCTACATCCGCGAATCACCGGAACTTGTGGACGAGGAAATGACCGCAAACAGCGACCTCTTGGACATCAGCACTTATAATTATTATAAGATTTTCACCAATTCGCGTTTTGCAGGCGGCAAATGCAATATGAAGGTCTATGAAAAGGTGAAGTTTGAAGCCTATCATAATGGTTATTATGCTTCCGACTCGTCCACACCGCCCGAGACCACAACAATCCACAATTTGGCGGACACTGCCAGAATTACCGAATACAACTACACCGAATACGTCGGCATCGAGTCCATCGACGAAGACACATATTTTTATGTGAAGGCATTGAACGGCTTTGAATCCGGCAATTTTGATGAACAGGAACTCACCGGCGCAATCAAGATGCGTCGCAACGTCCACGGCGGCAGCGGCAACATCTCAATCATCGCCCGCACCGTCAAAAAAATCGTTGTCTATGACCACTACAAACCGAAATGGG
>JAGCRY010000022.1 GCA_017964465.1 Bacteroidales bacterium
AAGATGAAGCAAGCCCCAAAATGGATTGTCGGTTACAGCGACATCACGGCTCTGCACATTTACGTCAACAATATGGGCATTGCATCTATGCACGGTCCAATGATGCGCGGATTCAATAAGGATGCTGCAAGCGTCAACGCCCTTAAATCGTTGCTCTTTGGTGAAAAGGCCGACATCGAGATTCCTTATAACAATGATTGCGTGAAAGGCACGGCAAAAGGTCGCATCGTTGGCGGCAACCTTTCGTTGATTTACGCAATGAGCGGCACGGCGTTCGACCTCAATACCATCGACGCCATCCTCTTCATCGAGGACACCGGCGAGGCAAATTATTCCGTTGACCGTATGCTCTTGAACCTCCAGCAATCTGGCAAACTTCAACAATTGAAAGGCGTCATCGTCGGTGAATTTAGCGGCGGCAGTCAGGGCAGCGACCTCCCGCTCAACCAAATCATCCACAAATATTTGGATCCGCTCGGCATACCCGTTGTCTATGGCGTACAATCAGGACACGACACCGTGAACCTCCCGATTGTCCTCGGCTACGAAGCCACAATCACCATTGACGACAAGACTGCAAAAATTACATTTTAATGCATTGACTAAAATTCAACACCGAGCCTCAATGTAAAGAGATGTTGACTTCTTAGTTCATCGTCTTTGATGTAGCGGTATGTCCAACCGGCACCGCCAACGATGGCAAAATCGCCTTCGCCGCATCCGAAACGACAGCCTAACAACAGCTCTTCAAAACTTGCTCTGTCGAGTGAGCCAAATGTGCAGCCTGTCCTGAAATTGACGTAAGGTGTGTAGCGGGTGTTTGCCAAAAGATCATATCGGACATCCACATAGACATCCAAAACGGCGTCCAGCCCCTCACACTCTCCGCAGTCGTCAACAAGTTCAACGTTATAGTTGAGGTCGCCGTCTTCAATGTTGTAAATTTTGTGGCGTTCACCCTTTTCGTCAATGTAATAATCGGAATGATAGGTGTCTGTCGAGGCGTCGTACCATCCGAGAGTTATGATTTCATCATAGTATTTGTCGCGTTCTGTGCCGTATTTGTTGGATAGTCCGCATCCCAAGAAGAAGTGTGGGTTGAATTGGTAGCCGATTGTGAATGCGGGACCGCCAAGACCTATGTCGCGGTTGCCGTTGCCGTCGGCTTCGAGGAAAATGTTGATGCCTTTGTTTTCATGTGTGTATTCACGCTGACAGAAACCCGCAGAGGCGAGCATCAGCAAGATAATTGTGAAAAATGCTTTCATGATTGATACTCCTTTTTGATTTAAAATTCATAACCTACTTTGAAAAGAAATGTGGCATTCCTACCTTCGTCCACTTGGTTTATTTGGAGTCCGATGGCGGTATTGATTGCATGGCGGTAGTTGTTTTTGAATCCAAACCTTGACCCAAATATGAATGCGCGGTAAAGGTCGTCGTTGACATAGGCAACGTCCTTGCCAATCCTTACTTCAAAAAACGGCGCGGCATTGGTCTTTTTGCAAATAACGCATCTGAGAACCACATACAATGGCATGCAAAACTCGTCGTCGTAGATACTCTGTCTCTTAGTGCTACTGTGCTGCTCAATGCTTCCGTCGTCAGCAATGGTGAACCATTTTTTTACAACGTCATGTTTCGGGTAGAACATTCCGTATGGTTTCATGCCAAAACCCACCGAGAAGATGTCGGAAACATTGTGGACTATGTTAATAGACATTCCACGGGTTTTGTAGTCGGGAGAAGGGGCGAGTTCGGCTTCTATCAAACCGGAAAGTAATCTCTTGCGCTTTGTGGATTCTCCGTCTTCCTGCGCATAGACTCCGACGCTCAATTGCATCAGAAAAATCAATAATAATAGTTTGTTCATGTTATAATGATTTGTTATTAAGTTCTTTCATCATTATAACACATTCAGGCTGTGAAACCCTAAGTTAATTTGAAAAAAAACTAATTGCATCCCAACATTGCGGCAAACGAGAGGTACAATCCTTTGACTGCTAAATACAGGAAATAGCAAGCCACGCCGAGTATCACAATCATTATCGCTGATCTCCACGCATTGCGGCGCACCTCGTCGATGACCTCTGCGTCGTCCTCCACGAAGCCGACGATGAGGCGGTAGTTTTTGGCGTATGAGCGGTAGAACAGGTCGAGCACGTCGCCGATGTATGGCGTGAGGCCGATGAAGCAGTCGAGCACTATATTATAAAGCATCGCCAGTGTAAGCGGAATAGACCTTATCTTGAACAGCGCGACGAATAGGAACGGGAATGACAACACGATTGTAAGGAAGTCGCCGACACCAGGTATGAAAAAACCTAATACAGCATCCGCCAGGCATTTGTCCATCAAGAACGAAATGCCTTTTACAGTCCTGTACATCCAGTCGTTTTCGAGTTTTTGTTTTGCGAGTTCCTTTTTTTCGCGGCGTTTTTCTTCCTTTGCCAACGCCTTTTCAATTTTGGCTTTTTCGATTTCCGATTCAAAGCCAAGATTTTCGCGTGCTATAGTCCTTCTTCGGCTCTCCATTGTTTAGTTGTTAAATCTGAATTGTTTTCTTGCCTTCGAGGAAATCGTCCCAGTCTTGGGCGGTCATGCCTGTCGTGTAGTCGCCGGCAAGTTCGATGAGTGCTTTTTTGAGCGTGTCATGGTCGTCGGCAGTGTTGATTTTGCGGGCGGTCTCCTGTACGAAAGCCGCACGGTCGTCGATGACCTTCATGCGCTCTGCAAAAGCCTCCTTGATTTTGGCGTATTCGCGGTCATAAACCTCTTGCGCGAGTTTCTGTTGCAGGTGCATTGTTTTCAGTTGTGCAAGACTGTTGCATAACTCGATGCCTTCCTGCAAAGCTGCGTTGCCTTGCAGTGCGATGTTTGTTATGGTTTCCTGCGACACCTTCTTGTTTGTGAGCGAACGTGCGGTTTCCTCGGTGAACTTCATGTCCTTCGTGATGGAGTCGCGGAAATTCTTGACAGCATTTGAGAGGTTTTCGGGCAACTTTATTTCGTCGAGTTTCTGAATTTTTACAGTCTTGACAAGGTTGTCGTCTAATTTGCCTTCGGTGATTTTTTTTGCAAGGTGAAGGAGTTTGATGATGTCGTCGAGGTGTTGCGCCGCCTTTTGTTTTGTCTCCGGCGTTGATGTCACGATGGAGGCAAGTCGTTTGGTGATGTCTATCTCTTTGAGTTTGAGCTCGTTGTATTTGAGTGTGTCGTCGGCGATGGCTTTTGTGCGGCGTTCGATTTCGTCGGTATCAACGCTGATGTCCACGGCAAGTCCCTCGTACCTGTCGATTACGGGGTTGCAGGTCTTGTTCCATTCGTAGATGTCGCGCTCGTACTTGCGTCTTGCGCCGCCGAGCATCAATATATTGCCAAAGACCGTTGGAGGCTCCGGCTTCGACACCTGCGCTTCGATATAATTTTCCTTCAAGCTGCCGAGGGTCTCCTGGCTGCTTTGGATGTGGTCTTTATAATAGTTGATGCTGATGTTCGCGTCGTTTATGCGGCGTTCGATGGTGTGCATTTCTTTGAGGATTTCGTCGCGCTGTTTTTTGAGTTCGAGGGCTTCCGGGGTGGAGTAGATGGTGTCCACGAGCGTATCAAACTCCTTGTTGAAAACTTTGTCCGAGTTGCGTGCAAATACTTCAGCCTCGGGTATCATCACGTCGTTGAGCGTTTTGTAAATCTCCACGAGCCTAACTTCGTCGGTGCGTATTGCTGCAACGTCACTCGCTATCGCGCCTCGGAGTTCCGCAAAATCACGGTGCAGTGCGGTCGCTTTCTGTCCGGTCTTTACATAGTGAGAAATCATGTTTATGCCGGCGAGTACAAGTCCAACAGACCTGTCTTGTTGTATGCTGAACTGTGACGCCGACCTCGACAATGCTTTCTGGAAACTGTCTGACACGTCGCCCACAAGCACTCCACATTTGCCGTAGATGCCGTCGTAGGCAAGTTTCACGGTCTGTTGCATGGCGTCCACGTCGAGAAACTGTACGGAATCGAAATCAAATAGTTCTGGCATTGTCGCCTTGATGCTGTCGCCATAGATGTCCACAAGCGCCAGTGCATATTTTTTGAATGTCTCGCATGTGTTTTGCCTGATTTCGGAAAAGTCGGATACGAGTTCGCGGATTGTGTTCCTTGCGTCGCCGTATGCGCCCGCCATGTCGGAGTATTTGGCGAAAATCTGTTGAGCCTCGTCTTGTATGCGCTTGATAGCCTCCACGCCTGAAACGGTGTTTATGAGGCTTGACGCGGCGTCCACAAGGCTCAGATTAATGCCGTCGGAAACCAGAGTCTTCAGTTGTCCGAGGATGTCGTCCGACTTGACAAGTTTTTTGTTGATGGTTCCGAACACACTGTCTGTGTCGCCGGCTTCCACCAATGCAGGTATCGTATATTCCTCCACGAGGGTGAAGGAACGGCTGTTTGTCACAAAACTTTTGGCGACAGCCTCGTCCTTGGTGTTCATATAACATTCCCATACTAAGCGGCTTATCTCCGGCGAGTCGCCTGTGATGCCTACTTTTGCAAGGTCGTCCTTCAAATCCCAAGCAAGGTCGCTACGGGTGAAAGTGGACCCGTCTTCCGAAAGCGTATCGGCCAATTGCTTTATTTTGTCCAAGAGAAAAGAAGTTTCCATAAGCATTAATGTCTTTTTTGTTTTGACGTTGTTTGATTTCATGCTCGACAGTTTCACGTGTCGGTAGAGCGTCCAAATTTATGAATTTTTTTTTCTGTAAACAACATTTCGCAAAAAATTTATGTTTTTTTTTCTATTTTCTTTGCTTGTTGCCCTCATTATGATAACTTTGCAACATATTTGAAACAAGCCATCACTATGAACGAAAACCTTTTGGCACTCGAACCAGCGTTGTTGTGGAAGAATTTCCGCGAACTGACGCTCATACCGCGCCCCTCCAAACATGAGGAGAGGGTGACGAAATTCCTGTTGGAATTTGGAAAAAAGCACGCCGACGAAGCCTTCCAGGACAAGGCAGGCAATGTCATCATGCGTAAAAAAGCCACGCCGGGCATGGAAAAACGCAAGTCCATCGTCCTTCAGGCGCATTGTGACATGGTGCCTCAGAAGCGCAGCGACAAGATTCATGACTTCACGACCGATCCAATCACGACCATCGTTGAAGACGGTTTCGTGAAGGCGGACGGCACTACTCTCGGCGGCGACGACGGAATGGGTGTCGCTGCCATAATGGCAGTGTTTGAGGATAAGACGCTGAAACATGGGCCTTTAGAGGCTTTGATTACTGTTGATGAGGAGACAGGACTGACAGGCGCGGACAAGTTGGAGAAGGACGCGCTCAAGAGTGAAATCCTCATCAATCTCGACAGCGAGGAGGACAACATTTTTTATATTGGTTGCGCCGGCGGTGTCAATGTCCACATAACCAAACAATTGCAGTTTGAAAACGTTGATTCTTCCAAATACGAGCCTTTCAAGTTGATTTTGACGGGTTTTCTCGGCGGTCATTCTGGCAGTGACATCCATAAAAACCGTCCAAACGCCGCAAAACTCCTGTTCCGTTTCATCAATGGAATCATTGGAAAGGTTGATTTCAGACTCTCCGGCGCTGACAGCGGCGATATGCACAATGCCATTCCGAGAGATGCGAGGGCGTTCATGCTTATTAATAAGGAGGACGTGAAAAAAATCGAAAGGGAAATTAAAAAGTTCCAGAAAGCCATAGACATTGAATGTGGAAATTCAGATCCCGATGGCAAAATCTCAATCGAAAAACTCGAAAACCTGATGCCGCTCGCCCTCAGTGAGCAGTCTTTGAAGGATGTAAATTTCATCATAAACAGCCTCGTGTCTGGCGTTTTTGCAATGAGTGCCGACATGCCGGGGCTCGTGGAGACATCAAACAATCTTTCCATCATGCGCATCAGCGGTGGCACGCTGAGGATTCAGTGTTTGCTGCGCAGTTCTGTACAGTCGCAGAGTGATTATCTCAAGGACTTGATACGCCTGCAAGCCGAGTACGCCGGTGCAAAATGCGAGTTCGAAGGCGAATATCCGGGATGGAAACCAAACACAAACAGTCCAATTCTTGACCTCAGCAAACGTCTCTACATCAATGAGTTCGGTGTTGAGCCTGTAGTGACAGCCATACATGCAGGGCTTGAATGTGGACTCATTCTTGGCAAATACCCAAAGATGGACATGATTTCGCTCGGACCGTCTATGTCTGGAGTGCACACACCCGATGAAAAGGTGGAAATCGCCTCGACAGTTCGGTTTATGAAGTTGCTCCGTCAGATACTCGAAACGGGAATCGAATAACGGCGCGGTTTTTGTACGTGAAAAATATAAAAAACGTTAAAAAATCAATGCAAACGCCAATTAAATGTTAACAGGACAAACGACACAAAAGGTCAACATATAACATGAAAGTCATGAAAAAAACTATAACCGCAATAGCAGCAATGATGCTTGTCTTTACGGCAGGCGCACAGGAAAAGCAGCAGGACACAACCCGCAACACGTCGCACTACATCACAGTGGATTTCGGTGGTGGATATCAAAACCTTGTCTATTCCCTCGGCAGCAAGGGCAAGCGTGAACCCGGAATGGGTATCATGGGACGTTTGGGATACAGATATTTCTTCACTGAACACTGGGGTGCTGGCATCAATGTCGTGTACAAACAGTCGCTCACACGTGCCAAAATCAACTACGAGACTGACGCTGAAGAACGCACGGACAGTGAGGGTGAGAAGTATGACTTCCATGTTTCCTACAACAACCTCAAGGAGAAGCAGAAACAGACTTCAATCGCAATTCCGCTCGGCATCTACTTCCAGGGCAACATAACCCCGAAATGGAAGGCTGGCTTTGGCACCGGCATTTCGATGCAGTTTGTCAATGATGACACATTCGAGATAGACGGCGGTGATGTCTCCGCATACGGTTATTACCACAAGGACAACATCAAGTTCTCCAATATGCCCAACCATGATTTGCCCGCGCCGAGAAGCGATTTTGAATGTAGCTATGACTACAAGGCGTCGTTTGGCGTGTTTGCGGAGCTGAATTTCATGTATGCGCTCGCGCGTTGGGTTGACCTCAACATCGGAATCTATGGCGGCTACGGACTTTCAAAATCCACGAAGGAAAGCGACCATCAGATTTATGAATACTCAAACGAAGCCAACAACCATTATTATGGTGCGCTCAATTCAAACGCCACAAAGGGAAGCCATCCGCTTTCAATTGGTATGATGGCAGGTTTCAGGTTCAAAATCGGTAAAAACAAGGTTGAGAATAAGCCCGCTGACGAGGAAATCAAGCAGGTCGAGGTTGTCAACAACAATCCTCAAAAGGAGGAAAAGAACGAGCCTCAGCCTGACGCAAATCCGACTGACAATCAGGTTGTCGAGAATAAAAATGACGAGCTTGAACCCGCTGACAACAATACTGTAAAACCCGAGGAAGCCAAGGTTGTTAATATCACTGATATTGTCACGACAAACCCCAGCAACAATCCCGAGCAGACCAAGCCGGTTGAACCCAAGAAAGAGCAAAATGTGGTTTATACCGAAAAGGGCAAACAGGTTGTCATCAATGGCAGGACATACACGGTTGTCGATACAATCAGGATGATAATCAACTTTGAACTCGGTTCCGCTGGCGATCCTGACATTACGGTTGTTGACCAGACAATTGACGATGTTGCCTCATACTTAAAACAACACCCTGACTGCAAGCTCAGCATTGTTGGACATACATGTGACCTCGGTTCTGACGCTACAAACAATCGCATTGGCCTTGAACGTGCAAAAACTGTCAAGAATATGTTCATCAACCGTGGCATCGCATCATCGCGTTTGCTTACATCCACAAAAGCCGACAAGCAGCCCCTCGTACCCAACACCTCCGACCAAAACCGCAGCCGCAACCGCCGCGTTGAGTTAGAGTACGTAAAATAAGGTTAAATTATCTACGACTAATTAAACGAATGCATATTCAATGTGTCATTAAATATGTATTCGTTTAATTTGTTTTTAAACAAACATTATAAAAATGAAAAAATATTTATTGCTAATTTTGACGTTAATCTGTGCCGCCACAATCACAGCAACAGCGCAGCAAAATGTCACAGTATTATGGAATTGCAGCAGCAAGACGCTCCCAAACGGCAATGTGGAGTTGCTATTTGACGCGACAATCCCCGATGGATTCCGCCTATATTCGCCCTACAATCCCGAAGGCGCGTCAAAGCCGTTGTTGATTAAATTTGATGACAAAACCAAATTCACCACCGACGGCAAAATCATCGAACTCCAAAAGCCAACAGAACATTACGAAGATGTTTTTGAAGTTACCGAAAAGTTTTTCAAGGGCAATGCCAAATTCAAAATCGTAATCAAACCCACTGTCAACGAGCCGTTTACAGTGGATGGCAAGTTTGATGGGCAGGTTTGCAACGACCAATTTTTCTGTGCTATGGTTCGCGACGAATTTCACATAAACGTAACGCCGCAAAAACCAAAATCGAAGGACACCGAAAAAAAAAACGAAATAGCTCCCGCTAAACCTGACCAAAAAACTCCGTCAGAACCGCAAAAAAGACAAACAGACAAAGATTCAGGTAATGTCCAACTCATTGATACTGCGACGACTACGCCCACTGACACAGCCGCCGCAGTATCTGCTGTTGTACCCAACGACCCGAAAAATGACACGACCTCCACAGCCGCATCAGCTGTCAACGTGCCTACAACAACCACTGACAACGAATCTTTATGGTGGGTATTTGCCATCGCATTTCTTGCCGGACTTGCGGCAATATTCACGCCGTGCGTATTCCCGATGATACCGATGACCGTTACTTTCTTCCTGAAAGACAAGTCGGGCAAAGGCAAAATGAACGCCCTAATCTACGGAATATCAATAGTTTTGCTATACACCCTGCCCGTCGCAATACTCATTTTGATAAGCAATATGATAGGCGGCGCAACATTCACGGCGGGCATTTTCAACGCATTGAGCACACATTGGTTGCCCAACATCATTTTCTTTGTGATATTTATGGTGTTTGCGCTGTCGTTTTTGGGAATGTTTGAGATTGTGTTGCCGTCGTCGATAATCAACCGCGCCGAACAACGCGGCGACAAGGGCGGCTTGATTGGTGTATTTTTCTTGGCATTCGTGTTGGTGCTTGTAAGTTTCTCTTGCACAGGGCCTATCGTTGGTTCGGTGCTTGTGGAATCGGCATCGGGC
>JAGCRY010000023.1 GCA_017964465.1 Bacteroidales bacterium
AATTAAGATGACGCAGCCTGATTCTCCCAAAAGTCCTACGCAACAGTACGTTATAACACAGCAGGGCAAAGATTTGCTCGAAAAATAATTCTCAATATATCAATTAAATTGCTAACTATTTTCTAAATAGTTAGTTAAGATTCTTATGTCATAACAATTTAAACACTATGAACTTCATCATCACCGGCGGCACAGGTTTCATCGGCACACACCTGACCAACCTCATCAAATCGGAGAATCCCGCCGCAAAAATATACAACCTTGACATCGTTAAGCCAGGCACGCCAAATCCTGTCGTGAAAAACTATAAACCGGCGGTGAAGGAAGGCGAGACGTTGCAATCAGAATACATCGAATGTGATGTAAGGAAGCCGATTGAAAATCTGCCGTTCTCACCGACACCTGACGATATAATATTCAATTTTGCGGCGGTGCATCGTACTCCGGGTCATCCTGACAAGGAATATTTTGAAACAAATATTAGAGGTGCGGAGAATGTATGTGCTTTTGCAGAAAAATACGGCATCAAGCAAATTGTCTTTACTTCGTCGATTGCGCCATACGGAGCAGCGGAAGAATTGAAAACCGAAGATACTTTGCCAACGCCAAATACTCCATACGGCATTTCAAAACTTGTTGCCGAGAAGATACACATTGCTTGGCAGAAGTCATCGCCAGACCATAAACTGACAATCGTCCGCCCTGGTGTTGTGTTCGGTAAAGGCGAAAACGGCAATTTTTCGCGGTTGTATTGGGGCATCCGCAAACACACTTTCGCCTATTCAGGTCGCAAAGATACCATCAAGGCTTGCATTTATGTAAAGGAATTGGTGCGTTTCATTATGTGGAATGTTGAGAAGCGCGAAACGCCTTTTGACATTTTCAACTGTACTTTTGAGCCAGCATACACGATTGAGGAAATCGTAAATACCATCAAGGAAGTTACAGGTCTGACGCAATCCACACCTTACATCCCAAACGCAATCATTATGCCCGCCGCCTTCGGCGCAAAACTAGTCGGCAGTCCTATGGGCATTTGTCCTGCGCGAGTAAAGAAGTTACAGATTTCGACAAATATTTGCGGCAAGAAGATGAAAGAGAGCGGCTTCCAATTCAAGTGGACGTTTGAAGAAGCTATCCGCGATTGGTTTGAAGACAACGGAAAGAAGTATTTGGAATAATATTATGCCTAGAATGGTGTTGTAGCCGCTCTGCTTTTTCAGGGCGGCTTTTTTTGTTAAAAAAAGCGAAAAAACTTTTTTATTATAAAATTAATACCCTATCTTTACGCCATAAAACAGATTACAATGAGTGACAATACTACACATATAGCAAACGAACCAATGGTAGCATTTGCCAGCCCCTCATATACGGAAGTAATGGCAACCATCTACCGTATGGGAATTCCTGCGACCGTCAAAGAGCGTGTTGGACAACGTCTGGTGACAGAAAGCAAGGGTAAAAACCTTACCAACATACTCAACCATGTTGCCCACCTGTCAAAGTTGAAGGACAATTGGGACGGCGATGGCGCATCACATATATTATCGGAAGTTTTGGACAATATTCGCAGTGTACTGATGTTTTCCAATGATAGCGATTGGCAAAATTGGAGTATATCACCCGATGTCAATGGAACACTAATATTGCAATCTGACGATGCATTATGCGCTATCAGTTTGGGAAGCCAGGAGTTTTCATACCTATCAAGGCGCGGAGGCAAACGCATTGCAGATAGCCACATAAAATTCACGGTAAACTCTTTCCTTAATGTAATGCACAGTCTGCAATGAATAATACTCTCGACATAATTCAAGATTCAGAAAAAGTTGCACGACTCATTGACAATGAATGGGTTGTAAATGGCAAGTTGCAACTTTCCGCATTTGCACTCAGACACAAAGAAACATATATTTCAGTCAATCGATTGTCCGTTCCATCATTCAATGAAGACGTTCGCAATTTTGTAAGCCAACGTCCTTCTTTTTTGTTAACTAACAATTCTTATCAACGTGCAATGATGCATGTAAACGACATCAGACATATTGTAATTGAAATTGAAGGTGAAATATTAGGAGTTGATGTAGAGGTCGAAGCAAGGTCGAAAAATATTATGTCCCATGCAGGTATTTTTGTACGTTTTGGAGGTCAAAATATCAAAAACGACACTCGAATTTTAATTCAAAAACAACAACTTGGTGTTTCCTCTGACGATATATTGCTTGATGTTAGAATGTCTTTACTAAAAATTGCAACACTTGAAAGTTGCAATCTGTCATAAAACTAATGTCCATCATTCCCCATGACACCCCCATCACTGTCATGGGGATTTTTTTGTTACACTATCCCCGTCGATTTAACCAGCAACACTCCCAACAGCAGCGGCACGACGTACCGAATCATCACAGCATAAAGTTTGCGGCGCATGAATTTTTCACCATTCGCCGTGAGCTCATCAACAATAGAATCCGGCGTTGCAACCCACCCTATCAAAATGCACGTTCCAATTTCGAGGACAGGCATCATAATATTATTACTTACATAATCCAAAACGTCGAGCACCTGCGCCTTCACTCCATTAGGCAATTCATATTCAAAATAAAAAACATTATAACCAAGGCAAACCACCACAGCCACAGCCGCAATCGCCGTGAAAGACAGCCACGTACACTTCCGCCGCGAGATTTGATATTTTTCCATATAACTCGACACAAACGCCTCCATCATTCCCACAGAACTCGTCAGCGCCGCAAAAACCACCATCACAAAAAAAACGATGCCCACCACGCTGCCTGCCGGACCAATAGCCGCAAAAACCTTAGGCAAACTGACAAACATCAACCCGGGCCCCGAAGACTCCAAACCTTCATAACCGCTGAAAACATAAACCGCAGGAATCACCATAAAACCTGCCAAAAAAGCCACTAAAGTATCAAAAAATTCAATCCTATTGATACCCTGCACAAGATTTTCATCCTTCCTTACATACGACCCGTATGAAACCATAATACCCGCCGCAAGACTCAGACTATAAAACAACTGCCCCATAGCATCAAGAAAAGTTACAGAAAGGCTCTCCATTGTAAGACCCTCAAAATCTGGCACGACAAACACTTTGAGACCATCCCAACCAGTGCGCATATTTCCATTGCCATCAGAATAAGAAAGCGTCAACGAAAACACCGCAATACCAACAATCATCAGAAAAAGCAAAGGCATTATTGTCTTAGAAAACCTTTCGATACCACTATTGAGCCCTCGACTAACAATCAACGCCGTAACACCAAGGAACACAACCATATACGCCAACGGCTCAAATTGTGACGAAATAAAGCCGCCGAAAAAACCGTCATCAACGGCTGCCTGTCCGTCGCCAGACACAAACACAACTGCATACTTCATTACCCAGCCGCCAACGACGCAATAATATGACAACAAAATCGCCGGAATCAGGCAAGCAACCGTCCCCAGATGCCTGAACGACGGATGCACAGCCTTATAAGCAAACAAGGCACACCTCTGCGTCCGCCTGCCGATGGCGATTTCTGTAGTAAGAAGTGTAAAGCCAAAAGTAACGGCAAGCACCAAGTACACAAGCAAAAAAATGCCGCCGCCGTCCTTCGCAGCCAAATATGGGAACCGCCATATATTGCCCAGACCAACAGCACAGCCCGCTGCCGTTAGAACAAAACCAAGCTGTCCACTAAAAGAATTACGAGAAGCCATAAAACATACATGAATTTAACGAAACAAATGTATGCAAAAGAAAAAAGACCCACAAATTTTTTTTGAAAATTCATTCCATTACATTATCTTTGCCTCGTCTAACAAAAAGCACAAACCATGAACATCAACGTACAAAATATCTGGGACAAACTCGTGAATCTGGCTCTCTCCTACGGGCCAAAACTCCTGCTGGCTATCATCGTGCTCATTGCAGGATTCTGGATCATCAAAAAACTGCTCCGACTCACCGAAAAACTCATGGAAAAACGCAACGTAGAGCTATCGCTGCGCAACTTCCTCAAAACACTCATCAACATCATACTAAAAGTGTTGTTGCTCATCTCCGTCCTCCAAATGGCAGGCGTGGAGACAACATCATTCATAGCGATGCTCGGTGCGGCAGGTCTTGCGATAGGCATGGCTTTACAAGGTTCGCTGTCCAACTTTGCCGGCGGAGTGCTGATATTGCTATTCAAACCCTACAAAGTGGGCGACCTCATTGAAGCTCAAGGATATACAGGCGTGGTGTCCGACATACAAATATTCTCCACAAAACTCACCACAGCCCAAGGCCTCACCATCATCATACCAAACAGCTCGCTCAGCAACGGCAACATTGTAAACCACAACGTGGCAGGACGCAAAAGAGTGGACATCGAATTTGGCATTGACTACTCCGCCGACATCGACCTCGCAAAAAAAATCCTCACCGAAGTAGCCGCCTCCGCCCCTGGCGCTCTCAAAGACCCTGCGCCATCATGCGTAGTGTCAGCCCTCGGCGACAACTCCGTGAGCATCAAGCAACTGACATACTGCGACCCCAAAGACTACTGGACTATATATTTCCACAACATGGAAAACGGCAAAAAACAACTCGAAAAAGCCGGCGTTAACATCCCATTCCCACAACTCGAAGTCAAATTGAAACAATAGACAAGCAATTGAAGTAATTGAAGCAATCGAAGGCTTTAACATATTGTTACACATATCTTAACAAAACGTAAAATCGTAAAAATTGCGAAACATTTTTTTTTGTCATGCGTTAAATAGCGTGGAAAGGTGGGGTATGCACCCACGTATTTTCCAAAACATTTACAGTTAACATTTTATGTCTAATCAACAACGACTATGAGACAGCTAAAAATCACAAAGTCAATCACCAACCGCGAGAGCGCGTCTCTCGACAAGTACCTGCAGGAAATCGGCAAATACGAACTGATTTCCGTCGAAGAAGAGGTAGAGTTGGCGCAGAGAATCAGAAGAGGCGACCAGTCGGCAATCGAGAAACTCACGAGGGCAAACCTCCGTTTCGTTGTTTCCGTTGCAAAGCAGTATCAGAACCAAGGCCTCAGTCTGCCCGACCTCATCAACGAAGGTAACTTGGGATTGATCAAAGCTGCAGAGAAGTTCGACGAGACCAGAGGTTTCAAGTTCATCTCCTACGCCGTGTGGTGGATACGCCAGTCGATCATGCAGGCCATCAACGAGCAGTCGCGCATAGTTCGCCTCCCATTAAACCAGGTTAGCTCGCTCAGCAAGTACAACAAGGCAGTGTCCGACTTCGAGCAGCAGCATCAGCGCAAACCGTCGCCGGAGGAACTTAGCGCAATCCTCGACCTTCCGCAAGAGAAGGTTGTGGACACCATGAGGGTGTCAGGCAAGCATGTGAGCGTAGACGCACCATTCGTGCAAGGCGAAGAAAACAGCCTCCTCGATGTACTCGAGAACACCGATTCTCAAGTCGCCGACGGCAACCTCATGAACGAATCCCTCAGCAAGGAGATTGAGCGTGCATTCTCAACACTTACAGAAAGAGAAAGGTCGATACTCAAGTACTCCTTCGGAATCGGATGCCAGGAACTTAGCCTCGAAGAAATCGGCGACCAGTACGGTCTCACAAGAGAGCGCGTAAGGCAGATCCGCGAAAAAGCAATCAGGAGGCTGCGCAACACTTCAAGGAGCACACTCCTCAAGGCGTACCTCTAAAACATCTGACATACAACATTTTGCAAGGATGGCAGGCAGCAAACGCTGCAAACGCCATCCTTTTTTTATTGTAATTTCACAACTTTTTTCATATTTATTTTTACATTTCGACAAACAAGGCAAGGATTTTGATGCTAATATTTGCAAACAAAAACTACGATTACCATGAACCAAGGCAACGACACAGCAACAAGGGATTTCCTGACTGAGCTTATGAAGTCAACAGGGAAAGAAGACCTTAACTACATATACCGAGGCGAGTTCACACAAAACTTGCAGCAGCACATATTGTCTCTTGCCGAAAAGAACATCGACAGAGAAAAAATCTCAGGCAAAATCAAAAAGCGCGTATTCCACATCATGGTGGAAAGCATCCAGAACATATCTCGTCATGGCGACAACAAGGACGACGACTCCCAAGACAACTCCGCAATGTTCTCTATCCAAAAGGAAAAAGACTGGTACTACATCACGACCAGCAATATAATAGAAAACAACAAAGTGGAGTCCCTGCGCTCAAAGCTTGACCGCATAAACAGCATGGACCAGGCAGACCTCGACAAATTCTACCGTGAAGTGCTCGGAAACGGACAACTCTCTAAAAAAGGCGGTGCTGGCCTTGGTCTCATCGAAATGGTTCGCAAATCGGGCAACAAACTCAGCTACGACATCGAAAAAATCGACGACGAACATTCATTCTTCTATCTCCACAGCCACATCAACACAACCACACTCGCAGAAGCGACGTCACTCGCGAACGAAGAATCGATATTCTCGTTGAACTACATGGTGAAACTCCATAACTTCATCATTTCAAACTCTATACTCTTGATATACAGCGCGATATTCGACCAGGATAGCCTTCTGAGCCTTGTCTCGATAATGAAAAACCGCATCGACAACTCCGCAAACATCAAGAAAAAAATCGTGAGCCTGATGGTTGAAATGCTCCAGAACATCATACACCACGGCGACAAGAAAATCGACGGATGCAAAGGCTCCCAGGGCATATTCTACATCTCCGAGAAAAACCACAAATATTACCTCACGACCATAAACTACATTGCAAACGACAAAATACAGACACTCAAAGAAAAAATAGACTACATCAACAACCTCGACGACAAGGGACGCGAACAATACTACAACTCGCGGCTCTTCGACTTCAAGTCATGTTCAAACAAAGAATCTGGGCTCGGACTCATCGAAATGCGACAGAAGAGCAAAAACCCGATTGAATACGACTTCACGGAAATAGATGACAAAACCTCCATGTTCAAAATTTCAACAAGCATAAACCTATAACAAACCAAACGTCATGCGCAGCAACATGTACATAGCACGGAAAGAGGACTCTCCCGAAGTAATATTAGATGCGACAAAAAAAAAATTTAGCATCACGGGAGTCTCCATGCCGGAAGACTCGCTCACATTCTACCGACCCATCATCCAGTGGCTCGAAGAGTACGTGGCGCAGCCTTTCGACAGCCTTTGCCTTGACATCAAGCTGCTTTACTTCAACACCGCAAGCGCAAAAGAAATAGCACGGACATTAGCGACACTAAACGCCTGCGACCAGAGCGACAAAATCACGGTGAGATGGTTCTACGACCACAACGACCCCGAAAACCTCGACGGCTGCAAAAGATACGAACTCATACCGCTCAGATATGAATACTACGAATTCGACTTCACGTCGATAGAACAAGCCGACGAACCCGAAGGCTCATACCACATCATTTCATAAACATTATCGCCGACATTAAAAGTCTCCACGACACGTCCACCGTTCAAAACTGCCGTACGCGTCCCATTACCAAGCATCACCGGCGCAACAAACACACGCGCCTCATCCCAAAGCCTGGCATCAATAAACATCTGATGCGTCCTTGCGCCACCTTCGATAATCACACTCTGAACCTTCATATCATAAAGAGCCGACAAAATATTCCTCGGCACATCATCGCCTTCAAAATCTAAAATAACAGTCCTCGCCGCCTCATCAAAAACCTTGAGATTTTTTGGAAGTGAACCATTTCTGTCCAAAACCACGCGAAGTGGATTCTTGCCCGCCCAAAGTCTGTTTGTAAGGCTCGGATTATCACGCAAAGCAGTATTATAGCCTACCAAAATTGCGTCCTCCTCGCTCCTCCATTTATGACTGAGAATTTCAGTCTGATGATTGGAAATCCTGAAAGGCTTAAAATCCTTATCAATAAACCCATCCGCACTCTGCGCCCACTTCAAAATCACATACGGACGCCTGAAATTGACACTCGTGAAAAACCTCCTGTTCAACTCCTGGCACTCCTTCTCCAAAACTCCGACAACGACCTCCACGCCCGCCGCCCGTAGTTTTTGTATGCCCTTGCCATCAACTTTCCCAAAAGTATCACGGCAACCAACATAAACCTTCCGAATCTTTTTTTCTATAATCAAATCTGCACACGGCGGCGTCTTACCGAAATGCGCACACGGCTCTAAGCTCACATAAATCTCCGATTCTGGCAACAGTGACTTATCCTTCACGGAATTGATGGCATTAACCTCGGCATGAGCCTCACCATACTTCCGGTGATACCCCTCGCCAATGATCCTGCCATCATGCACCACTACCGCCCCAACCATCGGATTAGTGCTCACATTCCCCGCGCCAAGTTTCGCAAGCGCGATGCAGCGGGACATTATTTGTTCTTGAAAAGACATGATATGTAATTATAAAAATCAATACTTATGCAAATGTACAACTATTTTTTTTATTAAAAAATTAATTACTATATTTGCGCTATTGTTAACCATAAAAAACAAAACATGAAAAGCACCAAACTCTTACTCAACTTAACCCTTATCCTGATTCTCACATTAATATCAGGCACTGCAATCGCACAATCAGCACATGAAGTCTATTCTGACCGCAACGTCCGCATCATTCAACAAACAAACGGATGGCAGGTGATGCACTTTGACGCAATTGTGGCACATGGAGACGGTACATTGGACATCAAAAACCTCCCGCCGGCGTTCCAGGACTTTCTCGACATATACGCCACAATGCCAGAGTCGCAGTCTCCCAAAAAATCAATCTCCAAGAGCACAAGCTATACATACGGACCATTTCTCAAAACACAATGGAACCAATATCCCCCATACAATGACCTCTGCCCCACAAAACTCGCCAAGCAAAATGACGGCACTATGAAGGAGCAGCGCACGCTCACCGGTTGCGTGCAGATTTCGTCGGGACAGATTCTCAACTATTACAAATATTGCAAAATCATCAACAAAAAATACTTCATCACCCAGTCTGAAGAATTTGTAAGCATGTCGGACATCTTCGGTCTGAAAAAGACCAGGCATGAAGTGTTCGGCGACCAAAACTACTACGAATACAGTTACGAAATCAATAACTACGCGCCTGACTTCAGCAAAATCAACAGCGACGACCACGAACTCGCAAAATTTATCTATGCGCTCGGCCTCATCCAAGACGCTTATTATGGAGTAGAAGGCACGTCGGCTCCTACATACGCCCAAATGGACGCCTTCAACAAAATCTATGGCTACAAAGCCGAATTCTATGATCTGTCGAGCATGACCGACAACGCCCGCATCGAAAACTCAATCAAAAAAGGCTGTCCGGTCATCATCAGCGGCTCAAAATCCAACGACGACAGTCACTCATTCATCATTGACGGCTACAACACTTATGGTGAATTTCACGTCAACTACGGCTGGGGCGGCAGCAGCGATGGATGGTTCACAAAAACCACTTATCCCTACAAACTCAATATCATCATCGCCCAACCCGCCACAGAAGATTTTGCAACCATGCAGACGATTCCCACGGCTCTGCACATCAAAGGTCAAGGCATTGACAAGGATTATCAACTTCAATTCCAAGACGGCATAAATTACACCGGCGACATCGACCTCACTGGCGGAGAATACGAATTTTATTTTAAGTATTCCAATGGCAATAAGATTGCACCCTACACAAATGGTGGAACCATCGCTCTCACAAAAGGCGAAAGCAAATACACAAAAAGAGGAATGTTTTCAAACCAGCCCGCCAAATTCAAGATTGCAAACACACAAACTGTCAATTTCAGCCACAATCCCTGCCTCAATGAAATCAGCCTGCAAGTGACAGATTTTGAGGTGCTGGTATCGGGCAAGGTGACAGATGCCAACGGCAAGGCGATAACCAACGCTATAATTACGACCGCAAGCACAAAACCCAGCCTCGCTATTGAAAGCGAAACAGAGAACGTCACCGGCTCATTTTATCAGTCTCACTATTTCAACGACGCATACTTGTATTCCCAAGCGTTCCAACTGCAAAAAAAATACATCGACGCCATCGAATTTTGCGTCGGAATAAGGAATACACCAAAGGAGCTTACTGTTGCCATTTTAGACAAAAACAAAGAAGTGCTTTGGCAGAAATCACTCGCTTCCACCGCCTTCGAAAATAGCGTATGGACAAAGGTGTATTTAGACAATCCGCTTGAAATAGTGCCGGGCGACAATTACTACTTTGCACTGTACAATACAGGAAGCAACACAAGCCACATGTATTTCTTCTATGTTGACGACACCAACCACGCCATCTACCGCGTCTGGACGTCCAACAATAAGATTGCGCACTCCGATTCAAATGGCAATTATTCAATCGTTGTGGACAAAGGTTTTTCAGGCAATTTGTACGCATACTCCGACAAATACACATTTGCACCACTGACATTGCCAAAAGTCACCAATGAACTCGAAAACCAGAATTTTGTGGAAAAAGTTAAACAGGCAATTTCCATTGCAATTGCAACAAAACCTACCAAAACCCAATACATCTCCGGCAATACACTAAGTCTCGAAGGCGGAGTAATACAGGTTTCATACGACAACTACACCTCCGAAAACGTCGCTCTTAACAAAGCCGTCGTCACAGGCTTTGACACGAACACCCCTGGCGTACAGACTATCACAGCGGAATATTTGGGACTGAAGACCACTTTCAATGTCACAGTCATAGAGAGAGCAATCACAAAAATAGAATTATTAGAGCTGCCCACGATACGCGAATACATCACTGGCGAGCCGCTTGAAGTGGCTGGCGGCGCACTCACTGCATACTTCAACGACAATACTACAGAAATCGTCCCATTCGACCTCACTAAAGTTACAGGGTTCGACACAAATAAAATCGGCAAACAGACATTGACCGTGGAATATGCCGGATTTACATTCAAATATGACGTGACCGTGGAAGCCGACCCGACAACTGCCACAGAAAACTTAACCGCACGTGACGCGAAAATCTGGGCGTATGGAAACACAATTTTCGTAGAAAACGGCGGTGGGAAAATCAGCATTGTAGATATGTCAGGACGCACAATGGAGACCGTGAAAGCCAACAACGAGCGCACAGAAATCCCGATGCAAAAATCAGGTATTTACATCGTAAAAACAGGTTTGAAAACTCAAAAGGTCGTCATCAAATAAACGTCTTCTCCAAAACCTCTTCCACGTCCTTGGCAAAGAATGTCATCTCCAAATCGTGCTCCTTTGCGGCTATGTCGTCGGCGGTGTCGGTGGGAAGAATATTGCAGGAATGTTGCACAATCATCTCGCCGCCGTCGCACACGGACGACACATAATGGACGGTCATACCAGTTTCGGTCTCGCCGGCGGCCTTCACAGCCTCGTGGACGTGATGTCCCCACATACCTTTGCCGCCATATTTGGGCAGGAGCGCGGGATGGAGGTTCACCATACGGCGCGGATAGGCATCAATCAGATAATCAGGAACTATCGGCAAGAAACCCGCCAAAACAATGAACTGTATGCCGTATTTGGTCATCAACGGCAAGAATTCCTTCGGGTCGTTGAGCACTGCCTTGGGCGTTACCGCCGTCGGAACATTATGATTTTGTGCGCGGACGAGAGCGTAAGCGTCTGATTTGTTGCTTACAACGAGCGCAACCTTATATTTGTCGCTATGTTCAAAATGACGCATCAGGCTCTCGCAGTTGGTGCCGCTGCCCGAGGCGAATATGGCTATCTTTATCATTGTTTTTTATTCTAAATTTTCAGACGGCAAAGTTATCCATTAATATCCGTCGATGCAAATTTTTTTCGCACCATTCCGAAATATTTTTCTATACAATAACCGCCTTTGCTATCTTTTCCGCAAAATCCCTGTCCCCCTGACTTACGCTGCGGAAACCAAACCTACCATCCAAACGCGCCGCCAAATATTCTTGCTCGGTCTGTCCGGGCGTAGGAATGATGACGGCGCGTTTTTTTAGTGCAACAACATCGCAAAGCGTGCTATATCCAGCGCGGCAAATTATCAACGACGCCGACAACAACGCATCACGCAAATCATTGCCGCTCAATAGATTGTGGAATTTTATATTTTCAGTATCAACGAGAGGAGCGCGACTCTCCCCCACCCCGCGCACAAACAAAACATCGCGCCCGCAGCCGTCAAGCGCACCTATCAACATATTCTCCAAAATAGTCCGCTGGTTTTCCTGCCCAGACATCAATACCAAAATTGACAATTGACAATTGACAGATAATTTAGAATTGTCAATTGTCAATTGTCCATTGTCAATTGAAGAAAATCTCGACAGAATCCCAATCCTGACAAACTTTTCGGGTGGGAGATTGCGGTCGGCGGCGAGGCTGCCGGAGAGGTTGTCGCCGGACTCAAAATCGGGAATCAATACTTTCTTGAATTTCGACAGATAACGCTTGAAAATCCATCCGCCCAAATTCTCCAAAAAACCGAAGCCTTTGGGCATTTTGGGATAGACCTGATGCGTTATTATATAACACTCCAACCCCTTGTACAACAGTCCATAACGATTGTCGGAAACGATGCACTCGATGCCGCGTCCACGGACAATTTTTTTGACAAAACGGTGTTCGTGTATGGAATTGCGCAGCACGACGGGAATCCAGCCAAGTATCGTAAAAAAATTGATTTTGTGCTTCGGGTAGCGTATCCGCCAATCGTCGATCTGGATAATCTCCACATCGGGCAATTCCTTCTGCAAAAATCCATACGCACTTGGTCCACAGACTATTACGACGTCATTTTTAGCACACAATTCCTTAATCAACGGCACCGAACGTGCCGCGTGTCCCAGCCCCCAATCCAATGGAGAGACAAGAATTTTTCGATTTTTTATGTCGTCAATTATTTTCACTTGCCCGGATACTTCACCACCGATGCAACATCATATTTCGCGAGCTTTTTGCGACCCTCGAGACCTTCAAGCTCCACGAGAAAAAGGATTTTTACGACAACGCCGCCGCATTTTTCGATAAGTTTAGCGGCAGCCTCGATAGTGCCGCCCGTTGCTATGAGGTCATCGACGAGCACCACCTTCTGACCCGGCTTGATGGAATCCTTGTGGATTTCGATTGTCGCCGTGCCGTATTCGAGGTCGTAAGTCTGCGAATAAGTCTCTCGGGGCAGTTTGCCCTTTTTCCTGACCGGCACAAAGGGTTTGCAAGCCTTGTAAGCGAGCGGCATACCAAATATGAAACCACGCGCCTCCGCACCTGCAATCACATCAAAATCAACTCCCACGAGCAATTTATAAAGTTCGTCGATAGAGAGTTGCAAGCCCTCGCCACTATCCAACACACCCGTAACGTCGCGGAACATAATCCCCGGCTTGGGAAAATCGGGAATTGTAATTATGTAATCTTCAATCTTTTTCGACATAATATTAATGTTTTTGTTGACGATGCAAAGGTAAAAATATTTTGGCAAATTACACAATCGTTCTATCTACAAATCGTTCTTCAATTTGTAAATCAAAATTATCGGATTGTCGTCCGCCTTGACGTTTTTGAGGATTTCAATGTCCTTTGGGGAGAAGAGATTGTTGGGATTGTTTTCCCAAGAATTTGGTTTCATATATGCTGGCGATATTACACTACTGAAAGTATTTTTTTGACCGGATAAACACGCTTTACTATCTCTCGATGTCGCAGATAATGGGGAAAACTCAGAGCGATCATGATTTTTTATCAATGATGTTTTACCTGTTTTTTTGTTATAAAAAACATTTTTTCCACGTATACCTTTTGTCCGAAACCACATCGACAAATAATCCTCACATTCGGAAATAGAACCTGAGAAAAAATATTTGCCTTCATCTATATCTTGTTCAAAACTCAAATCATCCGCCCGCACACCTTTGTATTTTTCATACGGAATATGATATTCGAAGTCGGGATAGTCAAGACGATATTTAACCTTAAAAGTGTCATTTGCATAACAATAAATATTGTTGTCAGCAAATTTGCATATCAAACAGTTGACACCATCGTAACAACTAAAATTTTTACTATCAAAGGGAAGTATAATCGGTTCAAGGTTCAATGCCGACATCTTGACCATACTGGAATCAAACTTCAAAATCTTGAACTTATTGGCCAAATTTTGATATTCAGGCTGAATTGCCAAATATACATCTCCAACTTTTTGAATTTCAACCATATTGACATTAATCTTCTTATTATCGACATACTCTCCATTGCCAGAAAATTTGACTATTTTTTCATAGGCATCAACATACAAATTGTCATCAGAATAGAACATACCGCTAACATAAGGTAATTCCTCCGGTCCATTGCCTCGACTGAAACGTTTGATGAATTTTCCACTTTTATCAAACATTGCAAGTCCACCTTTGTTGTCGTAGATATCATTGACAAAAATATAATTATCTGTGACTACACATTCTGATACTGGACCGACAATGCTTGCCTCCGTGGTTTCAAGCGGAATGAGCTCCACACTCTCAATCATATCCTCAAAATAATACAATCCATCGCTTTTGAGCGCGGAATTAATGTCGATGACGATTGCACCATCATCGTACAGTACCTCTTTCTTTTCAGTTGAGATACAACCAATTACAAAAAGGGAAAATGCCAGGAGTACGAATTTTGCTTTCATTGTTTTAATGTGTTTTTTGTTCGCCGCAAAGATATGGAGTTTTTTTGATGTGGCAATACTTCTTTGCGGTAAAAAATTGCACTAAAAAATATTTCCATATTGCGGAAAAAAATTGTAATTTTGCCACCCGAAAAACAAAGAAAAAAAACAATGTCAATCAACGAGATACAAGACCAGATTATTGAGGAGTTTTCGGTTTATGACGAGTGGCTCGACAAGTACGAGTACCTTATAGAACTCGCCAACACTCTCGATGTCATCGAGGACACCAAGAAGACCCCCGACAACATCATACAGGGATGCCAAAGCCGTGTATGGCTCGACGCATCCCTCGACGAGGACGGCACACTGACCTTCCGCGCCGATAGCGACGCCATCATCACAAAGGGCATCATTGCATTGTTAATCAGGGTGTTCAACCACCAGAAACCCGACGACATTGTCAATGCAGAACTTTACTTTGTAGATGAGATTGGGTTGAGTGCAAACCTCTCCCCAACACGCGCAAACGGTCTCCTCGCTATGATTAAACAAATTAGATATTACGCCTTGGCTTTCAGGGCATTAGAAAAGAAATAACCATCATCAAAAATGGAAGAAAATACCATCAACAATACAGAAAAACCATCGTTGCTCAGCCTTGAAGCCAAGATTATCGACACGCTCCGCACTGTCTATGACCCCGAAATCCCGGTCAACGTCTATGACCTCGG
>JAGCRY010000024.1 GCA_017964465.1 Bacteroidales bacterium
CATATTCTCCGATGGCTATGCGTCGCAGTTTGGCGGCAAGAATGGCAAGAAGTTTATGTCGAGCCGCTTCAAGAAACTCTTGGAAGAGGTTTCGCCGGAGCCGATGTCACGCCAAAAGGAACTCCTCGACGACAGAATCGATTCTTGGATGGGTACCGAATACAATCAGGTGGACGACATCCTCGTCATCGGTTTTAAGATTCCTTAGTATTTTTTACTGTTTCCTCATTAATAAGTTTTTCCCCGAGGCCGTCTGCCGGTGTGTTAACATCAGGAAGGCGGTCTCATTTTTTTATTGTATTTTTATGAAAAATAATTGCATTTTCTTTTGTTATTCAATAATTAAAACTATATTTGCGCTATACTTCAACCACCAAAAAACGCATTATTATGGGATTTTTAGATGATTTGTTCAAAGCCGTCAACACCCTCAAAAACGTTGCTGAGGAATTCAACAAACAGACCGGCGGCGCATTAGGGCTGCAGCAGTCCAGTCCGGCTCAAAATGTCAACAATCCAGCCGGCTGTCCTCAAAATCAAGCCACACAGAATCCGTTTGATGACGACGAGGAAGTGCAAGTGGACGTCAGGAAGGAAATTGAGGAGATTGTTGCCCAATGTTTTCCACAGTATGAACTCAGGCGCAATATTTCACCCACCACAATCGGCGGACAGGGCAGATTTCTTGACTATTCGTATGGCTTGTATCTCGGCGGCGTGCCAAAATTGTTCATTATGATTGTTGGCAAGAAGACCACGAGCCACAGGATTTACCGCTGGTCGAAGGAAGAAGCCGCAAAGAGGGGCATCACGATGATTAATTTCGTGGAGCATTTCCCAAATAGGTACGACTACGTTAAAAACCGCATTGCACAATATTTGTAGCCGTTGGTATTGTAAAAAAATAAGGAAAGGGAAACGCATTAATTTGCCCTGCGATGGGTGAAGCATTGTGCATTTTGATGGTTTTGCAGGAGCCGCGCAATGTTCAGCCTGGTATCAGGAGCATTGCTCCTTTCAAAGCAATTTTTCCCTTTCTTTTTATTCTATTGCTTGAAAATGAGTTTGTTACAACTTCTCGACAACAAAGATTATTGGACTGAATACCTGGAATATAAACGCCGGTTTCTGCCGCCTGAAAATAGGTTCATCAAACGTCTTTCCAAATTTGTGGAAAAAGAGGAATATCATCTCATTGCAAGTGGTTTGATGTCGGGAAGTTATCATTACGATTTGCCCACAAAGACCTCCATCAACAAGAGCGGGTCAGACAAGAAGCGCATCATATATCGGTTTGGATGGTTTGAGACAATGACACTCAAACTCCTCACGTATTTGCTTTACAAATACGACCACAAAATCTGTGGAAATTGTTATTCATTTCGGCGTGGCAAGACCGCAAAGGATGCCATCGACACTATCAGCCGCATCAAAAATCTCAATCAGAAATATGTCCTCAAAGTTGACATCAAAAATTATTTCAATTCCATTCCATCATCTCAACTTGTTGAATCTATTGCGATTACAATAGACGATGACCAAAAATTATGCGACTTTCTTGTTGGTTTGTTCACGGAAGACAAGGCGTATTTTTATGATGAAAACAAACAGCGCACCGTCATCACTGAAAACCGTGGTGCAATGGCTGGCGTGCCGGTTTCAGCATTTTGCGCCAATATCTATTTGGATGACTTGGACAGGCGGTTTGATGCTATGGGTGTGAATTATTATAGGTATTCCGACGATATTTTGATAATTGCGGACACAATGTCGCAAATAGTTGAATATCAAAATATTATCAATGAAATTATAAATATAAAAGGTCTTACAATTAACGAAAAGAAACTCCACATTTCTCGTCCGGGCGAAGGTTTTGATTTCTTAGGTTTCAATTTCAAGGATGGCGTTGTTGATCTTGCGGAATCCACTGTAAACAAAGTGAAATCCAAAATCCGCCGCAAGGCAAAATCTCTGATGCGCCGCCGTAATAGGCTCGGCGAGAGTTTTGATATGGCGGCGAGCGACCTTGCAGCGCATTTCAACCGTAAATTTTACGACGAGGAACATGAAAACGGCTTCACTTGGTCGAGGTGGTTTTTCCCGTCGATTACCACCGCTAAAAGCCTGAAAATCATAGACCTCCATCTTCAACAATATATGCGCTATCTCTCCACGGGTCGCCACATCAAAAAGAATTATGATGTAAGGTACGAAACTCTCAAAGAATTGGGTTTCAAGCCGTTAGTGGGAGAGTATTATAAATTTATTTCAACACTTTGCACGCCACCAATCTCTCGCCCCTGTCCCGCGTGAGGGATGTGTAAACCATTATCAAATAATCATTGAACGTGTTGAAATTGTTGCCAGACGAATAGCCTGCGAATTTGCCGTCGGAATCTACGAAGGCAAATTTGTAATTGTAAAGTCCTTGTTTTAAGAGTGTTGTAGTTTCCCAAAGTCTGTCGTCGCCGTTCCATTTCAATTTATATTCGGGGATGCATTGCCAATTAGTCAGTGCGCCGTAGAGGTAGATGTCGTAGTCGGTGAAAGCGTCGTATTTGAGGCGGAATGTTACGTTTACGTAGTCGGATTCGAGGTCGCGGTCAAAGCCACGGTCGTTTTTCACGTAATACGCGCCGTTGATGTCGCCATTGTTGAAATATGCCTCGTCGTATGTCGTTGGCGTCAGAATGTAATGATAAATGCCGTTTTGATACAGGATGTCGTCGATGCCAAGCGCCTTGAAATGCACATCTTTCGCGTCGATGAAATCATATTCATTGCCGCCGTCGAAAATGTTGCCGCCGTCGTTGAGGTGAAATTGCACTTCGTCGTGCTGGAAGCCGCTTATTTTCAACTGTCGGCGCGTGTTGTGGTCGCCGTTTTGGATGGCATAGATTTTCAGGTATTTTTCGGGGTTATAGACGCGCAGGCGCGAATTGTCGATTTCAACATAAAGTTGTTGGCATTGCATCTGATATTCAGGCAAAAACGGCTGTTCCACGCGGGCAGATATGATGTCGGCTTCGCTTTCATAAACCATAAAACGCTTGCTCAAAATCGGCTCGTCAGGCTCGTCCTCAGAATACACATCAACAATATAATTGCCTGAAATCGTGAGCGTTATGTCGCGGTTGGGGATTGTCAGGATGTAATGCGTGAATTGTTGGAGTGTGTTGAACGATTCTTGGCTGTCGTCCAATGGGCGGCG
>JAGCRY010000025.1 GCA_017964465.1 Bacteroidales bacterium
GGGGAGATAGGGCGTGATGTCGAGGGCAAAAGTGGTGTAGCCATACGCCCAATAGCCCGCAAATTTGCCTTCCACATAAACTTTCGGCTCTGCCATTGCGCCGTCAAAAATGAGTTCGGCGTGGCTGTATCCGTCGGGAATTTCGATTGAACGTCTGTACCAACCTTCGCCAATCCACGGCAGAGAGCCGGTGCGCCCGGTCTTTTCAGTGGCTTCGAGTTCGCCATTTTGCTCGATTGCAACTACCTGTTTGTCAATCTCTTTGTCGAAAGGACCAGAGATTGCCCAGTCGTGTGGGATTGTGACGGATTGCCATTTGGAATCGTCAAAATTAGGATTTTCCGCGCCCGACTGTGCGCCTTTTTGGAATTTCCAGCCGCCAAGCAAAAGTTGCTCGGTGGATTGAGAATATAAAGCCGCCGACAGCAGCAAAAATAATTGGATTAAAATGAGTCTTTTCATTGTTTTATCGTTAAAATGTTAGAGGATTACTTTCTTTTCTCTCATACCTTCTGCAAAACCATGTGTAGCACACCACTGCCAACATTACGACGCCCGCGCCGATCAACGCCGGATAATGGTAACTTGTTGGCTCGCTCTCCACAATCGGCAGACCGCCTGCCCATGCGCCGACGGCGTTTCCAAAATTGAAGGCTATCTGAACCATTGCGCCGCCCATGAGTTCGCCGCCCTTGCTGTGGCGGACGAAAAGAATTTGCTGAGGCGACGAAACGGCGAACAAACAAGCCACATTGATTACCATCAGCGGTATTGCGCACCATGCAATGTGAGCCGTGAAGTACGTGGAAATCAATGATATGAACAACACAATCACAATGCCCCTTCCCGTGTGTCCGGGACCGAATTTGTCTGAAAGTTTGCCGCCGAGAAAGTTTCCAGCCACCATGCCCGCGCCGGCAAGCACCATGATGAAAGTCATCATCGTTTCTGGGACGAGGGCGAGGTCGGTCATGGTCGGTGAAATGTAACTATACCAACAGAATACGCCGCTGTTTCCAAACATTGTGCAGCCGAAAATGAGCCACGGCGCGAGATGTTTCATAAACCTAAATTCGCCCCTTACGCCGTGGTCGGGCAGCGCATCAAGGTTAGGCACCCAACGTGAAATGAAAAACAAAGTCGCCAATCCCCATGCCGTTGTGAAACAAAATACATAACGCCATGACAATGTGGATGTTATGAAAGTGCAGAGCGGATTTCCAATGAGATTTGCAAACGTCATTCCCGAACACATGATTGCGATTGCAAAAGCCGCCTTGCCGTCCTTTGAGATGCGGTCGCAGACGATGCTCCCCACGCCAAAAAACGCGCCATGGGGCGTTCCTTGCATGAATCTTGTCATCAATGCCAACATGAACTGCCACCGCGAGCCTTCCTCCGGCAGCGGACATATAGCCATCAGCGCCGCTGAAACGGAGTAGATAGCCATCAGGAGGTAAAGAATGTTCCTCAACCGCCATTTCCGCGCAAACAACGCCACGGCGGGCGCACCGACGCACACACCGAGTGCATACGCCGAAATCAGGTGTCCAGCCTCGGCGATTCCAACCTGGAAATCGGCGGCGACGTAGGGCAAAATGCCCATCATTACAAATTCCGAAATGCCCAGCCCAAATGTGCCGAGGGCAAGGGCAAAGAAAGACTTTTTCAATTATGAATTAATTTATAAGCAATCGAGCCTTTGGGCGGTGTGGCGGGGCTGTGGTCGCGGTCAAACCATTGAGCGTCAGCGATTTCGTCCGCCTGTGGTGTGATTTCGCCGCTTTCATATTCTGCCGTGAAACCAAACATCAAGTTTGCTGGGAAAGGCCAACTCTGACTGCCGAAATACTTGATATTCTTGACCTTAATGCCGGTCTCCTCCATGATTTCACGGCGGACGGCGTGTTCAATGCTTTCGCCAGCCTCCACGAAGCCCGCAAGACAAGTATAAACGTCTTGGTTGCGCTGTGCATGGCGGGCGAGCAGGATTTTGTCGCCCTTGCTGACGAGCATTATGACGCATGGATTTATGCGCGGGAAGATTTGATTTCCACAATGAGGACAATCCATCGCCGTAAATTCCTTGCTTTCAACAAGTTCCGCTCCACATCGTCCGCAATAATGTGCGTCGCGTCGCCATTCGAGCAACGCCTTTGCGCGGGCTATTGGGAAGGTCTGTTCGTCGGTCATGTCAGCGAAACGGCTGCGGATTGTAGTCCACTTGTAGCCGTCGGGTAGTGGGCGGTTTTCGTTGATGCCGAGTACGTTGATGCCGTTGGCGGCCTCGGTGTAATGCTCCGCGTCCTGCCAAATCTGCTGAAATTGGTGGATGTCGGTCTCCGTGAGGTAGCCGCCATCGGTGCGCTCCACCATTTCGCGCTTGTTGAAGATATAATTATGTGAAAACTCCGACATTTTTTGTTTATTTAGTTTATCGCTACGCGAGAAATTTTACAAATCAATTATATCAATCCGTTGATTGCAAAATATTTCCACAACGGCGCCACCATCATTGCCTGATGGAATTCGTCGTTTTTCAGCATCCTGATGACCTCGTCCTGGTCTGTCAGGCAAATCTTTATGTCTTCGGTCGATTCGAGGTGCTGTGTTGAGAGTCTTTCTACGCCTTTTGCGACGTATGTGTGGCTGTAGTTTGTGCAGGCTCCGGCATTTGGGCTTATGGTCATCAGGTGTGACCACTCGCCTCCGCCGAATCCAGTTTCTTCATAGAGTTCGCGTTTTGCGGCTTCCATGGGGGCTTCGCCGTCCTCCACGCACCCCGCCGGAATCTCCAAAGCTGTGAGTTTTTGGGCGTGGCGGTACTGGCGTTCAAGGACGTACTTCCCGTCTTTGGTGATGGCAATGACATTGCAAAACTCGGGATATTCAAGGACGTAGAACTCCTTGATTTCCACGCCCGTAGGCAGTTTTACATGGTCGCGGCGGGCTGTCAGCCACGGACGCTTATAGAGGTATTCGGATTCCAAAACCTCCCATTCCATCGGATCTTTCTTTTTGTCCATGACGCGCAAATTTTATTTGTAGCCCCAGCTGCTGCCGTCGAAACAGTGGGTGCAGAGTTTGCACTTTGGCATTCCGATGGCTTCAACGAGGTCGTCGAGTTTTTGGAATTTGAGGGTTGTGAGGCCGAGTTCCTTCCTTATTTCATCGACCATAGCCTTGTATTCGGGCGTGTTGGGGTCGGCGTAGGGTTTGAGGTCGGTTTTTGAAAGTTCCTTGAGAAGGGCTTTTTTGAGCGGGTTTTTGGTTACGTCGGTCTCCTTTATGCCGTCGCGTTCGCGGACTTTTGGCGCGAGAAGGCGCATGATTGCACGGAGAGTGGCGAGTTCTGCGCTTGAACGTGAGCGGCTGAAATTCAAAAATTCACACGGATAGATGAGCGGCGGGCAGGCGATTCTCATGTGTACGTCCTTTATACCACATTCCACGAGGTCGCGCACATTGTCGCCGAGTTGTGTGCCGCGCACGATGCTGTCGTCGAGGAAAACGCCTGACTTGCCTTTGATGATGGCTTCGTTGGGGATGAGTTTCATTTTTGCGACGAGTTTGCGCTGCTCCTGGTCCTGAGGCATGAAGCTGCGCGGCCATGTCGGGGTGTACTTCACGTATGGCCTCATGTATGGTCTGTGGCGGTAGTTTGAGTAGCCGAGGGCGTGGCCTACGCCGCTGTCGGGGATGCCTGCCACGAAGTCGATTTCCTTCTTTTTGGCGTCGTCGGGAGTGTTTCCGGGTTCGTTCATGTCTGCCCTTGCAAGCATTTCGCCGCATCTGTAGCGCACTTCATCGACGTTAATTTCATTGTCATATACTGACGGCGGGTAGCCGTAATAAACCCACAGGAACGAGCAAACCTGGCTTTCTTCGATGGGTTTGACGATTGTTTCGTAGCCGTCGGCGGTAACTTTCACGATTTCCGAAGGTCCGAGGACGTGTTCGAGTTTGTATCCGAGATTGAGGAACGATGTGGATTCGGATGCCACGCAGAAGGATTTGTATGATTTGTTTGTTTTGTCGTCAGTGATTGTCTTTGAGCCGATTACGATTGGGGTGCGGCCGAGTCTGTCGCGTCCGGCGTAGATTGTTTCATTGAAAAGCACGAGCATCGAGCAAGAGCCGAGTACGCTGTCCTGAACGTGTTTGATGCCCTCCACGAACCTTGTGTCGAAAGATTTTTTGCGGTCTTCTTTTGAGAACCCAATTCCTTCATGGATGAGGAGCGCGACGAGTTCCGTCTGGTTGATTTTACCGTCGCTCTGTTCGGCGAAAGACAGCCCGCGCTTTGCTTTGAGTTCGTTGGAGAGAGCCTTGATGTTGTTGATTTTCGCCACTGTAGCCACGGCGTAGGAGCCGATGCTGTTGTGCCTCAAGATAGGTTGCGCGTCGGTGTCAGAGATACAGCCGATGCCCGCTTTGCCGTGATATTCGAGGATTTCGTCGTCAAACTTTGTTCTGAAATAACTGTTCTCGAGGTTGTGGATGTCGCGGTGGTAAGTCTTTGACTTATTGTTATATATCGCCAGGCCGCCGCGTTTGGTGCCTAAATGGGAATGGTAGTCGGTGCCGTAGAACACCTCTTTTGCACAGTCTTGTTGGGAGACAACCCCAAAAAATCCGCTCATTATGAATGTGTTTGATTGTTTGAAGAATTTTGTATTTTTACGGTGCAAAATTAGTAATTGGCAACGTTTTTCCAAAGAAATTCATTATTAATTTTTGGATAATTCTTGATGTTAAATAAAAGTCGTGTGTGTTGCTAATTTTTAACATTTTTTTAATTTGACTTTAAACTTTTTTACATACCTTTGTTTTTTGAAAAAAACTAAAAAACAAAGAAGCATTATGGAAGGCAATACAACACCAAACACCGGAGCGAGATGTATCAATGAAGAACGTCCGGTCTATTTCTCATACGCGAGGAACAGCAACAAGCGACCCGAGTGGGAGCACATCTCCGACTGTGTTGATAAGCTGCTCGGCACATTAGATGCCAACAACATTGAATACCGCCTTGACAAACGCGACATCGGTGCTGGCGACCGCATTTCTGATTTTGAGAGGGAAATCGGCTGGAAGAGCGAGGTTGTGGTGCTTGTATTCTCTGACAAATATTTCCGTTCGATGCATTGCATGTATGAGTTCGTGCAGATTAAGAAATCGTTGTCGATATTCCCCAACAAACGCCTTCTCTGCATCAAGAGTGGCGACATGGATCTCTCGGACATCAAATACATAATGGAGCTGGAGCGATTCTGGGGCAATATGAAGCAGGATTATGAAGCCATTGAATACCATCGTCTTCGCGCCCATTCAGGCACGGAAAAGGCGGCGTTTGAAAATGGTTTTTATATGGAAGACATCAGGAACCTCTATTCGTTTTTCAGCGCGATCAACTATGCCAACGCCAAAAACGAAGATTGGAGCGATTTCGTTGACGACATAAAAAAATACTACATCAAGAATCCCGTTCCAAATCGTCAGACACTGGTACCGCCGCCGGAGGAGCAGCCCGTGACACAGACTGAGGTGCAGCCCAAAAATGAGGCTCAATCAGCAGCGCAGTCACAGCCGGAAGCGCAGCCCAAACCGGCAGAGCAGCCCCGACAGGCAACCCCGACCGTCGTGCCGCCAAAACATGTACCTCGACAGGCAGCGCAGCAACCGAAACAAGTGTACGCGACGCAGCAGCCGCAGAGGACACAGCAGTACGCCACGCCTTCAAAACCTGCCTCAACCGTACAGCAGCACAAACCGCAGCAATCTGCCAATCAGTCGCAGGAAGACGGACCTAAAATGATGTCAGTTAAATCTATCGTTATTTGGACTATAGTTATACTTATTGTGGCCATGATGCTTGGTGGTTGTTAAGGAATCGAAATGTTATTAAGGCTAAAAATATCTAACTACGCGCTGATTTCGGAGACGGAAATTGAATTTGGCGACGGTCTGACTGTCATCACAGGCGAAACCGGCGCAGGCAAATCAATATTGATGGGCGCGTTGTCGCTGATTTTGGGGGCGCGTGCCGATATTTCCGTCATCAAACAGGGCGAGAAAAAGACTGTTGTCGAGGCGGAGTTTGATGTGAGTGCATACGGTTTGAAGGGTTTCTTTGATGAAAATGACCTCGACTACGCCGACCGCACTGAAATCCGCCGTGAAATACTCGATTCTGGAAAATCACGTGCTTTTGTGAATGACACGCCCGTAAACCTCAACACCCTCAAGGAGTTAGGACAACGACTCACGGACATACATTCGCAACATCAGACTTTAGAGATTGGGTATGAGGATTTCCAGATTGGATTGATTGATGCTTACGCAAAAAACGGCTCTCAACTCGCTGAGTATGGGGCGGTTTATCAAAAATGGCAGCAGGCAAAATCGCAGTTGGAGTCTCTGATAAAACGCTCAAAGGAATTGGCGCGGGAGGCTGAGTATTTGCATTTCAGGTTTGATGAACTCGACAAGGCTAAACTCCGCGAAGGCGAGTTGCAGGAATTGGAGGAGGAGTATGAAATGCTCACTCACAACGAGGACATCAAGATGGCTTTTGCAAATGCGTGTGATGAACTTGTACGCGCTGAGGAAGGCACAGTCCTCCAAAAACTCAAATCCTCGACCGCCGAACTCCGCAAAATCGCCGCCTACTATCCACGTGCCGCCGAACTCGCCGACCGCATGGAAAGTGCATACATTGAAATTAATGACATCAGCCGTGAAATATCGGATATTGATGAAAACACTGAATATTCGCCTGAAAGATTGGAGTTTGTGAATCAACGGCTCGACACAATCTATCAGTTGCAAAAGAAATTTAACGCAAAAAACGTCGGCGAACTTATCGCGATGCACCAGGAACTCGCTCAAAAACTGTCCTTGGTTGACAATATTGACGGACAGACCGATGACCTCAAAAAATCCGTCGCAGCCCTCGAAAACGAACTCCATAAACTTGCCGACGCGATTGGAAAGGGTAGGAGAGAGGCTGTCCCGAAATTGAGGAAGGAGATTTATGGTTTGTTAGAGTCGTTGGGCATAAAGGACTCGCAGTTTGATGTGGAATTTGTTGAGACAAAGGAATTTAAGCCGAACGGCAAGGACAGCCTGAAGTTCATGTTCAGTGCGAACAAGAACGTCCCGATGGGCGAATTGTCAAAGACGGCGTCCGGCGGTGAACTTTCACGCCTTATGCTGTCCCTCAAATACATACTGTCCCGCTCGTCAAAACTCCCGACGATAATTTTTGACGAAATCGACACTGGAATTTCGGGCGACATTGCGTGCAAGATGGGCGCGATGTTCCGCCGTATGTCGGAGCACATGCAAGTCGTCTGCATAACGCACCTTCCACAAGTTGCGGCGCAGGGCAACCATCACTTGAAAGTCTTCAAACACGAGACTGACGGCTCGATCCGCTCGGACATCAAGCTCTTAGAAGGCGACGAGCGCATCCGCGAAATTGCGGCGATGCTCAGTGGTGAAAAAATCACTGATGCCGCATTGCAAAACGCAAGGGAGTTAATTAATGCATAATGAATTATGAATTGAGAAAAAATGGCAGAACAAATTAACATAAAGAACAAGAAGGCAACGTTCCAATACGAAGTCCTCGAAAAATACACCGCTGGAATACAGCTTCTCGGCACAGAGATAAAGTCCATCCGTGACGGCAAGGCGTCGCTTGTGGATTCATTCTGCATGTTTGACAAAGGCGAACTCTATGTCAGGATGTACATCGGCGTGTATTCCCATGGAGGGTATGTGAACCATGACCCGCGCCGTGAGCGCAAACTTCTGCTCACGAGCCGCGAACTCGGCAAACTTGAAAAGAAGGTGCAGAACGTAGGCCTCACGATTGTGCCGCTCCGCATGTTCATCAATAACCGTGGATATGCAAAACTCGAAATTGCGCTCGTGCGAGGCAAGAAACTTGCGGACAAGCGCGAGTCCATAAAGGAGCGCGAAACAGCCCGTGAAATGGACAGGGCAATGAAAAGGTATTAATAAAAAGACACTTTATAAATATAATAACTTGACTGACATGAAAGGAATCGTTTTAGCAGGTGGGTCTGGCACAAGGCTCTATCCCATCACGAAGGGCATCTCTAAACAGCTGATGCCGATATATGACAAGCCTATGGTTTATTATCCAATAAGTGTGCTCATGCTTGCTGGAATACGTGACATTTTGATAATTTCCACACCGTTCGACCTGCCCGGTTTCAAACGTCTTCTCGGCGACGGCAGTGATTATGGTGTTCATTTCGAGTACGCCGAGCAGCCCTCGCCTGACGGACTTGCGCAGGCATTCACAATCGGCAAGGACTTCATCGGCAACGACAGCGCGTGCCTCGTCCTCGGCGACAATATCTTCCACGGCGCAGGCTTCACAGGACTGTTGAGGAAAGCCGTCGAGACAGCCGACAAGGAGCAGAAAGCCACAGTTTTCGGCTATTGGGTAAACGACCCCGAGCGTTATGGCGTTGCGGAGTTTGACAAGGAAGGCAACTGCCTTTCAATCGAAGAAAAACCCTCAAAACCAAAGAGCAACTACGCCGTTGTCGGTCTGTATTTCTACCCGAACAAGGTCGTGGACGTCGCTTCAAAAATAAAGCCCTCTGCACGTGGTGAATATGAAATCACCACTGTAAACCAGTGGTTCCTCAATGATGGAGAACTCAAAGTTCAGAAACTTCCGCGTGGTTTTGCATGGCTCGACACCGGCACTCACGACTCGCTCTCCGAGGCTTCCACATACATCGAAGTCCTCGAAAAACGCCAGGGTTTGAAAATCGCCTGTCTCGAAGGCATCGCCTACCGCAAGGGCTGGATTGATGAGGCTCGCATGAGGGAACTTGCAAAGCCGATGTTGAAAAACCAGTATGGTCAGTACCTCTTGAAGGTTATTGACGAGATAAACGAAACCGGCAATCCAAACCTCGATTAACACCGATATGTCATCAAATAAAATTGCGCTCATAACTGGCGTAACGGGTCAGGACGGCTCCTATTTGTCGGAGTTTTTGCTCGAGAAAGGATATGAAGTTCATGGCATAATCCGCAGAAGTTCAGTGGATTACCGTGAAAGAATTGCGCACCTCGAAGGCATCCATAATTTCCATATCCATTATGCCGACATGACGGACTCCATGTCGCTCGTGAAGCTCATCGGAGTCGTGAAGCCCGACGAAATCTACAATCTTGCTGCGCAAAGCCATGTCCAGGTGTCATTCGATTCGCCCGAATATACGGCGGACGTGGATGCTGTGGGAGTTTTGAGGATTTTGGAGGCTGTGAGGACAAACCATCTCGAATCACACTGCCGAATCTATCAGGCTTCTACGTCCGAACTCTACGGCAAGGTTGAGCAAGTGCCTCAGAATGAGGAAACTCCATTCCATCCATACTCTCCATACGCAATCGCCAAACTCTACGGCTATTGGATCATAAAGGAGTACCGCGAGGCTTACAATATGTTCTGCTGCTCCGGCATACTTTTCAATCATGAAAGCGAGCGGCGCGGCGAGACGTTTGTGACCCGCAAAATCACACTTGCAGCAGCTCGAATTGCGCAGGGCAAGCAGAAAAAACTCTATCTCGGAAACCTTTCATCGCTCCGTGACTGGGGCTATGCAAAGGATTATGTGGAGTGTATGTGGCTGATTCTCCAGCAGGACAAGCCTGACGATTTTGTGGTTGCGACCGGCGTTCAACATTCCGTGCGCGAGTTTGCAATGCTGGCGTTCAAGGCGGCGGGCATAACGCTGAAATTTGAGGGCGAGGGCATCGACGAGAAAGGCGTTTGTGTCGCTGGTCCGGCTCAACTCATTGGGCAGACCTTGGTCGAGGTAAGTGAAGATTTCTATAGGCCTACGGACGTCGTGAACCTATGGGGCGACCCCTCGAAAGCAAAGCGCGTCTTGGGATGGAATCCGCAGAAAACCTCATTTGAACAACTCGTGTCGCTGATGGTGAAACACGACATGGAAAAAATCGCCGCCGACCACGTATCGAGTGTGATGCGTACAAACTTGGCGGAATATTTGGAAAAAGGAATTGTGAAATAGCCATGAAAAGACTTTTGGCGATATTTGTGACTGCGATGCTGCCGGTTGTGGCGATGTCGCAGACATGGAATGTGGAGCTCAAAAACATCCGCTACTACGCCTCCACAAAGTGCGGCGAAGAGAATCCCGTGCTTGTGAAGGTTTGTTTTTCGGCGAAGAATCTCTCTCCATCGGAACTCAGTTATGTCGTCATGGAGTCTAATCAGCGAATAACCTACACCGGCAGGGTCACAGAAACGGACAAGGACGGCAACATCTATTACAGTTTCTGCACCAAGGACGGCGAGACTAACAGTTTTGAGATATTTTTCCGTGATGCCGACGGCGTAAGAAGCCGTATTTTTTCCATATTTGCAAAACCAGAATAAAAATGTTGATAGCACGTCAGAAAAAACAGGACAACATAGCAGAATATGTCGTTTACATGTATCAGGTTGAGGACATGATGAGAGCCTGCAAACTCGACATCGAGACCGTCAAAAAGAACATCATCAGCCAGTACAACCAGCCGCAGGAAACCATTGACGAAATCACATATTGGTATGACAACATCATAGCCCTCATGCACAACCAAAAAATCGAGCAAAAGGGTCATCTTCAGGAAGTTGAGAACATTGTGGACGATTTGTATGAGCTCCATCTCAAACTCCTGCGCTCGCCATTGCATCCCGACTATAAGGTTGCATATCAGGAAGCTGCGCCGGTCATCGGTCAGTCCATCGCCCTCACAAAAGCGGACGGCGCGTCGGAAATTGAAGTGTGCTTCGAGATGATGTACATGATACTTTTATTAAGGCTCAAGAAGAAGGAAATCAACAACGACACCGCTTTCGCCGTCGCAAAAATCTCGCGCCTGCTTGCCATCCTTAGTGAAAAATACCACAAAAACGAGAAAGACGGTCTGGATTTCTAAAAAATGCTACAAACCCTTTTTTATTAGCATTTTTTTATTACATTTGCATCGTAAAATGTTTATGAAATGGAAAATATTGATACTTTGGTTGAATATTCCGATGTCGCGATAGAGCGCGGCGGGGTCAAGATATTGGAAGGCGTAAGTTTTTCGATAAAGGCGGGCGAGATGGTGACGATTGAAGGGCCTATTGGCACCGGCAAGTCGTCGCTTTTCAAGACATTGTATGCCGATTTGCCAATTTCTGGCGGCAAAGCCAAGGTGCTTGGGTTTGAACTCGGCGACCTTCGCAAAAGGCACATTCCAAAACTCCGCAGCCGCATGGGAATCGTTTTCCAGGATTTCCGTCTGTTTGATAACAAGACCGTGTCCGACAACCTGAAGTTTGTGATTGATTCACTCGACTTCAAACCGCTGTGCGACACGGACGAGTATATTGCGCAAGTGCTTGAGCGCGTGGGCATTCCTGGCAAGAGCGGCACATTTCCTCACATGCTTTCCGGCGGTGAAAGGCAGAGCGTGACTATTGCGAGGGCGATAGTATGCAAACCTGAATTGATTATCGCGGACGAGCCTACTGGCAATCTCGACGAAGCCTCGGCGTTGCATATCGCGGAGTTGTTGTATTCGCTGTCACAGGAGGGCGCGGGCGTCATTGTCGCAACGCATGACGAGAACATTTTTAATAATTTCCCGCACAGGACGCTCCGCATACAGGATTCAACACTAAAATGACGCAAGGCGTTTCACTGAAATTGTATATTAAATAATGTGTAGAATACTTTTTTTCATCATTCTTTTGTTGATGTCCGTTGGAGCGGCGGCGCAGCATCCTTTTTCTATGGATTGGCGGGTATTGAAGACCAAGAACGCCAAATTCATCTACCCGTCCTACCTTGGATATGACGTTTCGAGGCTTGCGGGTGGCATTGACAGGATTGCGGCGGCTGACACTCTCAATGTCGGGCTGATGCCACGGCGGTTTCCTATCATTCTGTCCGCGCCATCAAACACTTCAAACGGCTACACGACGCTTTCCCCCTATAAAATGGTGCTCTACACACTTCCAATGGACAACACTGGACTTAGTTCCGCCGAATGGTTCCAAAATCTGTTGACTCACGAGTACCGCCACATTGTGCAGTACAGGATGTTTGACAGAGGTTTGACGCGTTTTGCACATTGTATTTTTGGGTACATGGGATGGAGCGAGTTGATGTATTCGGTGCCGAATTGGTTTTTTGAGGGCGACGCGGTCTATGCCGAGACCGTCCTTTCAAGCCAGGGCAGGGGACGTGTTGCGGGTTTCGACATGTCCACTTCTGCGCTTTTGCAGGATTATGGGAAGCTTTTTCCATACGACAAGATGCTTTTCCGCTCCTACCGTGACATGATTCCAAACCATTATCCTTTTGGCTACATGCTCACAACGAGCGCAAAACGCAAATATGGCGCTGATGTTTTCAATAAAGTTGCCCGCCGGTCGTCATTCTATTCATTCTGGCCATTTGCATTCGGATGCGGTTTCAATCATTACACCGGCGAGCGTCTCGGCAAACATTACAAGAACACTTTCAATGAACTAAAAAATTTCTATACTCAACGCTCTTCGACCCTCAAAGTGCGTGATTATCATGTTGTTAACAACAAGCAAAAGCGATTCTACACAAGTTACATGACTCCATGTTTCATAGACGACAACAGGATTTTGTGCGTGAAGTCCTCCATGGCAAAAGCCGCGCAATTTGTTGTGCTTGATACGCATGGGCGCGAGGTTGAAGTGCTTGGGCATACTGATGCCGCCGGTTTTGATACGGATGGGAAGGTTGCGGTATATATCACTGAAGTGCCCGACCCAAGATGGACGGAGCGCTATTATTCTGATATTGCGGTCTTTGACCTCTCCACAAAAGAGGCGCATATTGTCACTAACAAAGGCAAATATGGTTCATTGGCGATAAATGGTGACGGCAACAGGCTTGTGGCTGTGGAGTTTTCGGAGGAGAGGGTATGTAAGATTGTGGTGCTTGCGCTTTCATACGATGGCTACGTTTATTCCGTTCAACCCATCAAGTCATTCTACAGCAAGCCAATGGAGTTTTTCAGGTGTCCTCAGTTCGTGGACAATGACAGGATTGCCTTTATTTCAAACTATGGCAACAAAAACTCAATCCGCGTCCTCGACCTCCGCACGATGGACGTGAGCGAGGCTTTGGGCTACACGTCTGAAAACATTTCTGAAATTTGCCCGTCCAATGACGACAACACTTTATATTATGTGTCCGACATCAGCGGTATTGACAACATACACCGCGTTTCTATCAGTGACGGCAAGACCTCTCAAGTCTCCAATGTGAAGTATGGAGCCTCGGAATTGTTCGTGATGGGCGACAGGATTTTTTTTAATACTTACACCGCAAAAGGCTATGACATAGCATATTGTGGCGTTGATGACGAAGTGCCGGAGCATGAGCCGGCGGGACTGCATTATTATAAGCCGCTGTTGCCAAAAGAGCCTGCCGCGACTCTCGATTTTTTCGCAACTGAAAAGCCTGACACGACCATTTTGTCAAAATCAAAAAAATATCATCAGTATTCCGACCCGTTCAGGTTTTTGGGATGGATACCTGATGCCGCTGAATCATATTATAGCGTTACTGCCTTCACGACCAACAATCTCGAAACCTTGAACACGTCCGTCACGGAGTCGTATGACAGCGAGTTCAAGACATGGCGCACAGACATCGGAGTGACATATTCGGGATTTTATCCAGTCTTGGATTTTGGCGTTTCATTTGGCGACGTCGGCGACAATTTAGTCCTGCCGCCGCTGTTTGAAGGCATGAAGCCCACGACATACACATTCAAATGGCATGAAAACGTGTATTCGGCATCGATTTCTTTGCCGCTCGATTTTTCACGGCTTTATTACAACAAGCATGTCAACGTTGGCTTTGGCGTGTCGTGGTATGACGTGAAGGACAAGCCTGTGGAGAATTATGAGGAAGTTCCAAACGGCGGCTTCGGCATCTGGCAGGGCGTTGCGTCCTATTCATGGTCGCGCCACGCCGCATACAGGGATTTCAAGAGCCCGCTGTCGTTCTCAATGTCGGCTGGCGTCTATAAGTCTTTGAGCGGCTCTGTGGCTGATGCGTCGTTGCTTTCATTCTCAATGTCCGCCACAGTCCCGGGATTTTTCCGTCAGAACTATTTCACAATTTCCGGCAGCGCAATCCGTCAGTGCCAGCGGCAGTATGACTACAAACTCTATCTCTTTGATCATTCGGCGTTTGATGTGAGGGGCTATTCGTCAGTGAGGATGCAGAATTTCATGCGTCTTAGCGGCGAGTACAGTTTCCCGATGGGCTATCCCGATTTTGGGATTCCGAGCGTGATTTGGATAAAGCGATTCAGGGGCGCGGTGTTTGGCGATTTGGCGCGTGGAGACATTTTCCGCAATAATTTTGACTTCGCTTCAGCCGGATTCAAGGCAGTTGCGGACTTTTGCGTGCTGAGGCTCAATTATGGATTCTCTGTGGGTATCAGTTATGCTTACGGTCTGAATACCAATGGTTTAGAAGAAACAGAGACGAGCCTCATACTCTCGCTGCCATTCTGACGTGGAAAAATTCTTCAAGCCGTGGAAAAAAATGTTAAAAAAAGTTTTGCGGTTTTGTAGAAAAGCACTATTTTTACGACACTTATTTTACCTAACTATGGATAATAAACCGGTTATGAGAAAGATATTAATGACCGCCGCATTAGCCGCCGCCGCGCTGTGGACGTCGGCACAGGATGCGTATCAGCCATTGAGGACCACACAGGTGGCTTCCTACAACATTGAGGCGACCCTCGACCCCGACGCTAAGATGGTTTCGGGCGTGGAGGTCTTGACATGGAAAAACACGTCCTCCGACACAATTTCGGAGTTGATGTTCCATACCTATCTCAACGCCTTCAAAAACTCCGGCAGCACTTATTTCAAGGAAAGCGAGTTCAACACTGGCTACAATCTCGGCGCATACCTCGCGGAAAGTGAGATGGGCTACATCGACATCAACAGGATGATAATTGTTGATGGTGAGCCACTTACGCAGGATTTGAAGTATGTGCAGCCCGATGATGGAAACGCCGACGACCAGACTGTCATGTCTGTGAAACTTCCTAAGAGCATCATGCCGGGCGAGGAAGTGAAGATTCAGGTAACATTCCTCTCAAAACTTCCCAAAATCATCTCCCGCACGGGCTATGAGCGTGGAGATTTCTTCATGGTTGCTCAGTGGTTCCCGAAAATTGGAGTGTATGAGCCGAAGGGCATGAGACAACGCGCAAAAGGCGGATGGAACTGCCATCAATTCCATTTTAATTCAGAGTTTTACGCCGATTTTGGCACGTATGATGTCGCCATAACCGTTCCTGAAAAATATAAAGTCGGCGCTACGGGTGTGGAGACCTACGAGGCGACTGTGGGCGACGGCTCAAAAATCTACAAATTCCATGCAAGTGACGTGATAGATTTTGCATGGACGGCTTCCCCGCGCTACAATATCATCAGCGACACTTTTGATAACAAGGGCATCAAACTTCTCTTCATGCCTGAGCATGGCGGCGAGGCGGAACGTTATCTGACAGCCGTAAAACACGCGATGGAATATATGAATAAGCATGTCGGCGAATATCCTTATCCGCAGATAACAGTCGTTGACGTTCCTTATTACGCTACAGATGCGGCAGGCATGGAGTACCCGATGTTCATCACTACAAGCACTTTCAAGAACGTTCCCTCCGGCATACGCTACATGGAAGCCACTGTGATTCATGAGTTTGTGCACAATTATTTCATGGGTGTCGTCGCTTCAAACGAGTTTGAGGAGGCATGGCTCGACGAGGGCATCACGCAGTTCTATGAGGGTGAGATTATGGACTATTATTATGGCGAAGGCTCGCTCGTCAATTTCTTCGGCTACAAGAAAAACGACTCCGAACAAGGCCGCCTGAACTACACACAGAGCTATAACCCCGCAATTTCCACGATTGACAATTTTGCATGGAAATATCCGTCATACACCTACGGCACAATGGTTTATGACAAGACAAGCACAATGATGAAGACTTTGAAGGGCATGATGGGCGATGAGAATTTCGACAATGCCATGAAGTCATATTTCAATAAATATCAGTTCAAACACCCGTCGGGACGCGATTTTGCGGCGGTTATGAATGAGGAAGTTGCCGCGATGAACAATCCCGACCTCGGTCAGAATCTCGACTGGTTCTTCGATTCGATGTTGCGCACTGACGAGGTTTGTGACTACAAGCTCACAAAAATTGTAAATCGCCGCCAGAACAACGTAAAACACGGTTTCTTCGACACTGGACTTGAAAAGCTCTTCATGGACAAAGACACGGTTTCGGAGATTACGTCGTCGATTTATGTTCAGCGCATGGGCACAATGGTTATGCCTGTCGAGGTGCTTGTGACGATGGAGGACGGCTCTACGCGCTTGCTCAAATGGAACGGCAAGGAGCGTTGTAAGGAGTTTGTCATAACCGGCACACAGCGCGTCGTTTCGGCGCAGATTGACCCCGAGAACAAGATTGCCTGTGACGTGGACATCATAAACAACTCTGTCACAAAAGAATCGTCGGGCACAAATCCGATTTGGAAATATGCGGTGAAGTTCCTGTTCTGGTTAGAGAACATATTCCAGACTGTGGCGTTCTTCGCATAACAAACATTTTCATAGAGAACACAACTTAATCTAAATACGCAGATGAACATTCTAAAAGCATACGGCAGGGGTTTCAAAAACTCATTGCGCCATCCCAGGATGATACTCCTGATATTTGGCATCACACTGTTGCTCGGGCTTTCGCTCGCGTTGCCGTTCTTCTTCTCCTTCAAGACGGCTGTCGGGTCGAGCATTGTGTCTAAGACGTTGGATTACACGACGGTCATGGAGTTGATAGATTCCCATTCGTGGAATTTGGAGTCGATATTGAGCCAAGGAAGGTACATGGTGCTGATATTCTGGCTGTTGATGATATTCTTTGTGGGCGGCATTGTCCGCACTTTCAACAAAGAGGACTATTCAACCTCCACGTTCTTCTCCGGTGCTGGTGTGAACTTTTTCCGTTTCCTCTTGTGTGACATCATAATGATTGTGTTGCAGGTAGTTACGGCGGCTTTGCTGTTTGGCATTGCGTCGTTCATCCTGTCGCTTTTCAATACGGTTGTCACGGAGACGCCGCTGTTTTGGGCGTATGGCATTGCGGGTTTCATCTTGATTTGCGCGGTGGTTTTGTTGTTGATGATAAGCGACTACGCCAAGTTCTATATGGAGATGGAGCGCACGAGCCGCGTATTGAAAGCCATTTGGAA
>JAGCRY010000026.1 GCA_017964465.1 Bacteroidales bacterium
GACCAATTCGTTGAGTACGAGCAAGTTTACGAAGGTCGCTACTACGGAACGCTCCGCAGCGAGTTGGAGAGGATTTTTGCAAAGGGCAACAATATCATCTTCGACGTCGATGTGGAGGGTGGCATCAATTTGAAGAAAAAATTTGGCGACGATGCCATCTCCGTGTTCATACAGCCGCCGTCGGTGGAGGAGCTAAGGCGCAGACTTATAGGGCGCGGCACCGATTCCATCGAGGAAATCGACAAGCGTGTAGCCAAGGCAGCGCAGGAGATGCAACGCGCACCGATGTTTGACCACGTTGTAGTCAACGACGACTTGGAGAAGGCATTCGCGGAGTTCAGCGGCATTATTGGCGGTTTTTTGAAATAAAAAAATACTAACGGCTATGTCAAAAATATTACTCATAAGGAAGAACGACGACCCAAGTTGTCAGCGGCTGCCTGAAATTTTCTCACGGCTTGGCTATGACACAATATGCTTGGACACGGCAGACGATGCACAAAAACACATCGCCGAAGCCAACGCATACGCCGTGTTCATTGACATCGACGCCATATCGGATTTTGAACAGCTCCAAACGCTCATTACTGCCGCAAAACCATACAAAATGGTTGTGCTAATCGGTTCCGAAAAAAATTCGGACATGATATGCCGCTCCTTTGAACTCGGAATCGACGATTACCTTCGCAAACCTTTCAACGACGGCATATTTGAGGCGAGAACACGCAGTATTTTTTCACGCTACAACGAAATTAAGCATTTCCACGACACTTACCTCGAAGTTTTCCTCGACACGATGCCTTCGATGATGGTTGTCACGGACGACACACAACACATCCTATTTGCAAACGCCGCATTCTGTAACAAGTTCAATATCAAAAAGGAAGACGTATTCGACCAGATACTTTGTGACGTGCTGTCCTGTCAAAAATTCCAGTACGACTTCTCAAAATGTCCACAATGCTGCGACGGATGCAAATTTTATGAATACGGCAAAGAAATATTTGCGGCGGGCAAACGAATCACGAGGAAAAAGTTTTCATACATCCAGATGCGCAACGGGCAACCCCACGAACGCACGCTGAGAGTCTCGATGGTGCCAATGACAAACAGCAAGAGGCGCACAGTGATAGTCAACCTGGAGGACATCACATTCGAGCAAAACGCCATCAACGAACTCACAGACACCATCTGCAACCTCCGCAAGTCCAACAACACCACCGAGGAAGAGATGAAAGTGAGCCGCGACCTTGCAAACTACCTCCAGCAAATCAACGACTCGCTCCAACGTGAAAAGCACAAACGCCAGCTCCTCTTTGACAACATGACATCAGGGTTTGTACTTGCAGAATACAAGGACGGTGACCTCTATTTCCGTGAAGGCAACAACAAACTCAGCGAAATTGTCAAAGAAGACATCACGAAACGCTATGGCAACAAATTCCATGGAAACAGCCCCTTATACCCGCCGGACTTTTATAAGGCAATGCTCAACGTAGCGGAGACAGGACAATCTGAAAGCATCACAACGGCAACGACCGACCACAAGATTGATTTCAAAGTCAACATATACGTACCAGAGCCGGACTTTGTGGCAGCAATCATCAACGACATAACGGAAGAGACAAAAATCCACCGTGAAAACAAAGAACGCTCAAAACAACTCCAACGGCTCAACATAATGCTCGACGACCGCAACAACGAGTTGCAGAAAGCAATAGAGACAAAAAATAAATTCATCTCGCTCATTGCTCACGACCTCCGCAACCCGCTCAACGCCATCAATGGACTTTCGGAGCTCCTCACGAAACGACTGAAACCTGAAACCGACCAGCGAGCCTTAGACATGGCAAAAGTGCTCCATCAGTCGGCGAAAGGTGCGTCAGAACTCCTTGACAACCTGTTGATATGGGCACGGACGCAGCAAAACACAATACAATTCAACCCCGAGACACTAAACGTGCATGCCATCACCGCCGACACAATCAACGAAATAAAAGTGCAGGCGGAGCGCAAGCACATCATGCTCATAAACAGCACCACAGCCGACGACACGGTATGGGCTGACAAACTCATGCTCCAAACCATAATACGGAACATTGTCTCAAACGCCATCAAATTCACAAACGAAGGCGGACTCATCGTGATAGGCTCAAGCCAGACTACCGACAACACGGAAATCACGATTGAAGACAACGGAGTAGGAATGACACAAGAAACAATCCAAAAAATTGTCGGTTCAACCGAACTCAACTCCACGAAAGGAACATCTGGAGAAACAGGAACGGGCATGGGACTGATAATCTCAAAAGAGTTCATACAACGTCACAAAGGCACACTAAACATAGAATCAACCGTCGGCAAAGGGTCAACTTTCATCATCACACTACCCGGCGACAAAAAATAAAAGAAAAATAACAAAAAAAGTTTTTTTTATTTGCAATATATGTTTACCTTTGGGATGCGTAAAAAGGAAAAAATGAAAAACAAAATACCGATACTACCAACAGGCACATTCAGTATACAGGCGGGAGGCGGCATGGGCTGCACCCTGCTCGATTCTCTCGTTGATACACATGAGGATACCACGGTATTTTGTGAATGGACGAACTACCGCATACGCTCGCTCAACGCGGCAGCGACCCACCTGTTCGGGGTTTCAAAAGACGAAGCCATAGGCAAAGGGCTGTTCAACCTTTTTCACACAAACTTCACCTCAGAAACATTAGCCCAAATAGCCTCCCTGAAAACAGACCCGACACAAGTTGTTGAACTACCAATCAAACAAAACGGCGAGCCATCCTTATTATTAAAGGCGGCGGCATTCATGGACGGCATACTGTTCATAATCAAAAACATCGCCAAAAACAACGACACCCCAGAAGAGACAAACTTCAAAATGCTCTTTGAAAACATGTCGTCTGGTTTCGTATTTCTCAAAGGCATAACGGACCAAAACGGCAACATCACAGGGCACCAGATTCTCGACGTCAACTCCGCGTTTGAGATATACTTCGACAAAGACAGAGAACAGGTCATCGGAAAACAAATTGAGGATATCATCCCCGACATTGACGAAAGCCTGACCAGAATACTGACAAAATCCGCCCTCACCGGCAACTCATATAGTGGCAACTATTACCACAGCGCAACAAAAAAACACTTCGAGGTACGCACATACTCACCACGGAAAGGATTTTCGGCAGCAGTGTTCAATGACATCAAACACGAGATGGAAATCCGCAACGACTTGATTATCAAGAATGAAATATCAAAGGCGTTTGCTCTCGGACACGATACGGAATTATACAAGGTTGTGCTCGACTTCGTGCTGAAAACCACTGAAAGCCGTGGCGGTTTCATCGGCTACGTTCATCAGAAACAAGTCATCTGCCTTGCACACAACGACAAGGAAAAGCTGCCCCAAATCGACGGAAGCAAAGAACTAATACTCGAAATAAAAGACAACGGTCTCGAAGTTGTCCTCGACACAAAAGAGCAACTCCTCGAAACAAACGTCTATGGATGTGAAGCTATACTTACGACACCAGTAATGGACAACGGCAAAGTCATAGGCATAATATGCTGCTCCGACCCAAAAACTACCTTCACGCCCAAATCCAAAAACTTTGTCAAAGGACTCGCAGACTACGTTTCTCCACTCATGGTGGCTGAAATAAAAGAACGCCTATATAAAAAGCAACTCGTGGAAGCGAAGGAACGCGCCGAGCAAAATGAAAAACTCAAGACCGCCTTCCTTGCAAACATGTCCCATGAGGTGCGCACCCCGATGAACTCCATCATAGGCTTTGGACAGCTGCTCAGCAAATCCACAACACTCAACAACAAAGACCGTCTCTACGTTGACTACATATCGCAGGCAAGCAAGAGACTCCTTTATATAATAGAGAACATAATGGAGATGTCGAAACTACAGACCCAACAAAGCAAAGCCATCTTGTCGTCTGTGAACATCAACTCAATGTTCAAGACAATCTATAACGAAATGGAGACCTTTGCAAACGCAAAGCACATCGACCTCATCGCGATTCCGTCGCTATCAGACGACGAATCAAACGTGATAACAGACGGCTACAAAGTGAAAAAGACTTTGACATGCCTCATCTCAAACGGCATAAAGTTCACAAGCAAAGGCAGCGTTTCATACGGCTACACCATTGAAGACGGCTACATTACATTCTATGTCCGCGACACTGGCATCGGAATCCGCAAGGAACTACACGACACGATATTCACATCATTCCAACAAGTGGAAAACGTCCTCGAACGCAAATATGACGGCGTGGGCGTTGGACTTTCATTGTGCAAAGGCTACATAGACATACTCGGTGGCAGGATATGGCTTGAATCAGCCCCTAATGAAGGCTCCACATTCTATTTCCAGTTGAAAAATCTCGACACAAAACCATATCTGCTAAATTAAACAATTCTTAAAATTGGCGTAAACTAAAAGTCAAAAACTTTTCCCAACTTTGCATCGTCACTAAAATGGTGGCACGAGGCGGTCTGGAGCACCTAAAATCAAACATTGCATCCAACCACCCCGGATTAGAAAACGAAATATCGACGGGATGAACTTTTTAACCCCAAATATTGAGTATCAAAAACAACCATTGAGCCGGACTAAAATCCACATACCGGCATCGTGTCCCGTCGGGAGCCGTGTTCTTTTACGGCTTCTTAATAAAAATCAACATGAAAAAAGTTTTATTGACGCTGTTGTTGATAATAACAGCCGCCTTGATTGCCCCCGGCAACAAGCTAACGAGTGGACGTTACATCCGCGACAGCCGCATCGTGACTCTCGACAACACAATTTTCTCCTTGGAAGAAAGACTCAGAGAGAGCGAACGTAAAAACTATGAAGCCGCCATCGACTTCATAAAACTCCACGAAGGCTTTGCAAACGGCAGAGCCTACAGATGTGTCTCAGGCAAACTAACGATTGGCTACGGACATGTCATTCAACAAGGCGAAAGTTTCCCCGAACAAATTTCGGAACAATTCGCCGACAGCCTGCTACGGGCGGACTTCAAAGTCTCGTATGCAACCGCTGAAAAACTCTACCCCGAGATGAGGGGCAGCCGCAAAATCGTCCTTGCGCACTTTGTATTCAGCAAGGGCATCGGCTCACTTCTCAAAAGCGGCCTCCGCAAAAAAATTGATAACGGCGGCTCTGTTGATGAAGAATTTGCTAAATGGTGCTATTACACCGACTGCAAAACCGGCAAGAAAGTGTATTCAAAAGTCGCCGCCAACATCCAGAAATGGGAAAACGAAATGTGGCACCAGGACGACATTCTCTACGTAAAAGCCGAATTGCAAAAACGCGGTTACAGATAAGCCGCAAAAGAAAACACAATATCAAAGTCCGCCCATCTTCATAAAAAGAGAGGGACTGAAATTGAAGATATTAAGACGGCGGGCTTTGATATATATTTTTTTCCACCAAAATCTATTCTCACAATTATCAAAAAAAAGTTTTTACCAAACCTCGCTTTTAAAATGGAGATTTGGTAAAAACTTTTTTATACATTGCTGAACATCAGCAATACATCATCTATTACTGCACAGTATGCTTGCAAACAGTAATTGTCTGACCCTTGGCTATTGTGCCGCGCTTATCTACACGACCATTCTTGTCAACAATGGAGATATTGTAACTAATCGGATTTTGGGACTTTTCACGCCACTTGAAGCAAACAACTTTGATTGTGTAGGTACCTGAAGATGGTTTCAACCAATAAATGTTTTCCTGCGGGCGTGATGTTGTGCCAATGAGAGCGTTGGCGTCAAGATCGAGAATGCCCGTGCCGCCCTGACAAGTTGCCTTGCGCTTGGAGAAGTAAATCTCGTTGCCGCAGGGGTCTATGACGTGAAGGTCGAGGTCGGTCTTGCAATACCATTGGAGGTTGATGCGGAGGTCGCCGCTCTCGCCTTTGAGGTCGTCCTGCTTGTTATTGTTTGGCGGCGGAGGTGTGGGCTTCGGCTGCTCAATCTTTGTCAAAGGAATCGTGCGAGAATCCTGGGTGTTCAATTGCGCCAAAGTCTTGTTCTTGACCTTGGTATTGTTGCCATTGTAACCCGTCTTGGTGGCGGCGATGGAAAGTTTGTCAGAATCCAAGATATTAGCAACTACAAATTCGCCGGCATTGTTGCTGTACTCGGTAGCGATGAGAGTGCCATTCTTGTAAATCTCATTCTTGACGCCCGAAAGAGCCGCGCCTGTACCATCCACATTCTTGAATACCAGCGACTTGGTGAGCGGACGGAGATACATTGTACGCTTCTCATCGTCAAGAGTCATAAACTCTTTAACGGTATAGCCTTCGAGGGTTGTGTCGGCATAACCCGACTTGGACGCAGTGAATTTCAAAGTGCTGCCTATCCTCAACGAATCAAACATACCCACACCAACGCCATTAGTGTTGGTCTTCATTGTACGAGCCGCGCCATTGATTTCCAATGTTACCGTTGCATCAGCAAGCAAAGTCTTGGTATTCAAATTTTTGACAATGACCTTCACGCAGCCTTTCAATGGTTTCAAGTGCAATGTCTTCTCATCGTCGGTCATATTGCTGATGTCGAATAATGAAGCCTCCAAAGTGTCATTTTCATAACCCTCTTTAGCCGCAATCACCTTGACAGTACCACAAAGTGGCATATCCTTGATGTCAAACTGACCAGCGACATCAGACTTTACATTGTCGTTAGTCTGGTTGCCATCAACCGTGCGTATGAGCTGAATGTCAGCCTCAGGTATCGGCTCACCATCATCGGCATCAACAACCTTGAGGGTCTCAACGCTTGCAACTGCACCGAGATAGACCTTCTTGAAATTGTCAGGCGGGAAGTCGCGGTACTTGTAACCGGCATTTTTGAGGCTGTAACAGCCATTGCCACAAGACGTAAATAGCGAGTCAGAGTGACCACCAAAAAGTTTGTACCACAGCGGCTCTGCTACGTCCCTTATCACCATCTTGCCTTGAGTGTCGGTGGTGTCATTGACGGTTAGCATTGTCTTGCCGCCGAAAGTGGATGTTACGGGGTACGTAACGGTTGCGGCGGCCTTTGCGACTGCGATGTCGCTACCCTGCTGCGCGTATTGGATGTTGATGTCCCTCTTGATGGGTATCAGGAGTATCAACGGCAACAGGAACAGGAAAATCCACCACGGAAACTTTTTCCGTTTCATCGTCAGCACAACGTCTCCGTTGTTTTCCGACGATGTTACTGTTATCGTATTGCTCTTCATAATAGATTAGAGTTAAATGTTTTTTAAGCAACGAGTGCAGCGGAGCCGAGGACGGCAATGTTTGTGCCGAGTAATGCCGACGGCAACACCTTCACCTTGTTCCTGAACACTGGGAGCATATATTTCTCCATATAACGCTTTGTGGCGTCCACAATGAGTTCCTTGGCATTGGCAAGTCCGCCAAAAATGAATACAGCCTCGGGACTCAATACAGTGCAAAGGTCTGCGAGTTTACGTCCAAGAACATCGGCGGTGAAGTCAAACGCCTTCAATGCAAGTTCGTCGCCTTCCGTCGCAAATATATAGATGTCTTTGCTCGTGAGTTTAGAAAATGGAATGTCGCGCATCTTTGACGGAGCATTGTATTTTGCCATCAATTCAAACGCCGTCCTCTTAATACCGGTGGCTGATGCATAGGTTTCGAGACAGCCCAGACGTCCACAGCCGCACTCCCTGCCGTCAGGTATAGCCACAGAATGACCAAACTCACCTGCAAAGCCATCCGCACCATACACGAGGCTACCATTGACAACGACACCCGAGCCAAGACCTGTGCCAAGAGTAATCATCACAAAATTCTTCATGCCCTTAGCACCACCATAGACCATCTCACCAATTGTAGCTGCCTTTGCGTCGTTTGTGACCACGACTTTGGTGTCAAAATGTTTGCGGAGTTCGTCGGCGAGCATCACCTTGCCCTTCCACGGCAGGTTAGGCGCCATCTCTATCGCACCGCTATAAAAATTGCCGTTTGGAACGCCCACACCAATACCGCACAAAGCATGTTCACCACATTTGGCGAGGATTTCCTTGATGTTGGAAGCGAGAGCTTTGATGTAGTCATCGAGCACCACGTACTGTTGAGTGGAGAGCGAAGCTTCAGCAAGGATGTTTGCACTGTCATCCACGGCTCCAATCACAGTATTGGTGCCGCCTATGTCGATACCTATCGAAATGTTTTTCATGTCAAAAAATAAATGTTTGGGAATAATGTTAATATTTGTGCGTCAAAAATACAAATTTTCCTCATATCCGCAACAAATTTTGCAGATAAATGCAAAAAAAATCTCCGCAAACGTTTTTTGGCGAAGTTTTTGCATTTAATTATGCAAAATGCAGCTGATTTTTACGTTTTTTAACATAAATTCATGCAACATTTTTTCACTTTGTTACGTATAACTCATCAAAACAGACAAACAAAGTGACTAACATAAAAACATATTAAACACAGTTAACAATAATTACTAACATTAAAATTAAGGAGGACCGCCTATAAGTTGAGAGCTACACGTATTAACTAAAAACAGAAATACCATGGCTTACGTAGAAATGAAAGACCAGGAGCTCGTCAATGCGTTCATAGAGAACGGCGACGGCAATTGTATAAAGACCCTCTTCGAGCGTCATA
>JAGCRY010000027.1 GCA_017964465.1 Bacteroidales bacterium
ATCCGCAGGTCGGGCATCGAGATAATTTCCACGGCTTATGTCCTCATTGATGGCGGTTCGGTGACGTCGGTGCAATATGTGAGCAACACGATGCCGATTCCCGCGAGCAAAGTGGATCTTGCGGTTGCAACTGCACTTGCCGGCGAGCAGATTGGTATGAAAAACATCTATCTCGAAGCGGGCAGCGGTGCCAAACGCCCCGTGCCGCACGACACAATACGCGCCGTGGCGTCGGTGTGCGAATCGCCGATAATGGTGGGCGGCGGGTTAAAATCGATGTCAGACATCACAAAGGCGTTCTATGCGGGCGCGGACATCGCCGTTGTGGGCACTGCCTTTGAAAAAAATCCAGATTTTTTTGTGCAATAACTTTTTGTAACATAACTACTTGCGCGGTGGCATAGTTGTTGTCGAAAAAAAAGTTGAAAAAAAATGCACATATTTGAAAAAAAGATGTAAATTAGCGTTTTGAAAAAATACTAACACATTAAACTCATACAACAATGGCAGAAATCAAATCGATTTTCGACTTGGACGTGGAGACCATCAAGAAACTCCAGGACAAGATAGGTGTCAAGGCCGACGGCATGATTGGCCCCAAGACAGTAACCGCTTTGCAGGCATTCCTCAATCAGCAGGGCGCAGATCCCAAACTCGGCGTGGACGGCAAGCTCGGTCCCAAGACCATCAAGGCTTTGCAGGAGTACATCGGCGCAGAAGCCGACGGCAGCTTCGGCGAGGAGAGTGCAAACAAGCTCACATTCAAACTCATGGAGAACGAGGAAGGCGAGAGGGTAGCAAGTAGCGAGAGCGACTTGGAGGCACTTCTCAACGAACAGTTCAGGAACGCTTAGTCTGTCGTTTGACACTAACAAAATAAAAAACTCCGGTTCTTCTGTGAAGAATCGGAGTTTTTTATTTTTGTGTGGTTGGCAATCGGAATTACTCGCGGTTGCTGTCTTTACGCTTCATGGGGAAGTTGGTCTTCTTGTCGCCGTCGCCAGTAGAGAGTACGAGGTCATTGCCGTTGAACGACTCTACGTTGAACTTAATGAACTGCTTCTGACCATCCTTGTTCTTAACTTCAAATTCGATGGTGTTGTCGTCAACAACCCTCCAAGACTGGAAGTCGAAGTTCTTCATGGAAGTCTTAGCCTTGCCGCTCTTGCGGAGTTCGAAAGTGATCTTGTCGCCTTCAGTAGCCCACTTGCCGAGGAGCTTCTTGTAGTTGTTGGAGAGGGTGAGCGACTTGTTGTCACCAGTAGCGGTCTTCTTAGTACCGTTGTCGTCGATGTACTTAACCTCGATGGGAGCACCTTCGATGAGTTCGTCGTAAGCGTTAACGACCTTTACCTGGGTCTCGTTGCCGTTGGCATCAACGATGGTTACGATGTCGCCAGCGATAGCCTTGATCCAGCCTTTGAGGGTGGTAGCCTTCTCAAGGTTGATTTCGTCCTGAGACTTAGCGGGGGCTGCGGTAGCGGCCTCTGTGGTTGCTGCGCCTTCGTTAGCAGCAGCGTCGTTCTTGTTGCCAGACTTGCAAGATGCAAGCATAGCGAGTGTTGCAATAGCAACAACGGGAATAATGCGTGTAAGTTTCATAGTAATTAAAATTTTTTGTTTTTTAATGACACTGCAAATTTATTCATTTGTTTTGGAGTTAACAAATCTTTGCAAAAGTTTTTATGTTAAATTTTATTATTGATTAGTTCATCGTCTTTTGTTCTGTGTTGGCTTCTGAAACTTTTTTTTAATGTCTTCTTTTACAAAATAAGAAAATTATTTATATTTGCAACGAAAAATATACATTCAATATCCAATAAGATGTTCACATTGATTTCGCCGGCAAAGGCTGCCGCGCCTGACAACATTCCAAAGTGTAGAATAAAGACTAAGACATCGCCGCTGATGCTCGACGATGCCCGCATCATTGTCAATCTTCTCAAGGGAAAAACGCCAGAGCAGCTTGTCAAAATTCTTGACTGCACATACGGCACGGCGGAGAATGCGAAGCTTTTTTATACACAATTTGAAAAGAACATCGGCTCTGGCAAGGGTTTCCCTGCCATTTCTTGTATGGAGGATTTTGTGCGAGGTGTTGAGTTAATAGCGTGGAGTCCGAAAGATTTTGAATTTGTACAAGACCACCTCGGTATCATTTCGAGCCTTTATGGATTTCTGAGGCCGGGCGACATTATCGGTTCGTATGTTTTGCCGCCTGATACAATCCTTCATACTCAGCGTGGCAGGCGCGTCACGGAATTTTGGAAAAATAACCTTACCGCTTTTGTGAAAAAATATGTCGAAAGCCGTGGGGAAACGCAGATAATCAACTTGATGGCGGCTGTTCCGCGTCGTGAGATTGATTTTTCACAGATTAAGGCAGATGTCTATGAGGTTTCTTTTATGGAAATCGCCAGCACAGGCAATCTCCATTGTACGTCAAGTTGGAGACTGAACAGGTTGAGGGCAAATCTTGTGGAGTTCATCGCTCAAAATAGAGTTAACGATATAGAAGGATTGAAAAAATTTGACTTTGAGGGGTTCCGGTTTTCTCCAGAAAGGTCGAGTGAAAAACTTATTGTATATTATAAGGTATAGCGATGTTTCTGCAATAAAAATATTTGTTGGTTTGAAAAAATATACTTACCTTGTTGCGGTTTTTGATAAGTAAAACAAACATTAAAAATTGAGCATATATGTTTACACAGAATAATGGGTTGTATATAGCCCATGGTCCGGACGGACCGATAAGCATCGTCGGCAAGATGGCCAACAGGCACGGACTCATAGCTGGTGCGACGGGAACTGGCAAGACCGTCACATTACAGGTGATGGCTGAAACATTCTGTCAGGCTGGTGTACCGTGTTTCATGGCGGACATGAAGGGCGATTTGTCGGGCATTTCGCAGGTCGGGAAATTGTCAGGTTTCATTGAGAAACGCATTGCCGAGTTTGGAATGGAGACACCACAGTTCCAGAATTGCCCTGTAAGGTTTTTTGATGTTTTTGGAGAGCAAGGTCATCCTATGCGTAGTACAATCTCGCAGATGGGACCCGACATGCTTGCGCGTCTTTTGAACCTTAATGAAACACAGGCTGGCATTCTCAACATTGTTTTCCGCATCGCAGACGACAAACAATTGCTTCTGATTGACATGAAGGATCTTCGCTCAATGCTCGATTATGTTGCAAAAAATGCTGCAGAGTTCACAACTCAATACGGCAACATTTCAGCGCAGAGTGTGGGCGCAATACAGAGGTCTCTCCTTGCTCTTGAGAATCAGGGCGCGGACAAGTTTTTTGGAGAGCCGTCGTTTGACATTCAGGATCTTTTGGCATCGGAAAACGGCAAGGGTATCATGAACGTTCTCGCCGCGGATAAACTGATGTTGCAGCCAAAACTCTATTCAACGTTCTTGTTGTGGCTGATGAGCGAGCTCTACGCTACATTGCCGGAAGTTGGCGACATGCCGTTGCCAAAACTTGTATTCTTCTTTGACGAGGCTCACATGCTTTTCGACGACACGTCGAAGGCAATGGTCGATAAGATTGAACAGGTTGTAAGGCTGATTCGAAGCAAGGGCGTAGGAATCTATTTCATTTCTCAAAGTCCATCCGACATTCCTGATTCCATTCTCGGTCAACTTGGCAATCGTGTGCAGCACGCTCTCCGCGCCTACACTCCAAAGGACAAGAAAACTGTGAAGGCTGCTGCAGAATCTTTCCGCGAGAATCCTATGTTCAAGACCGAAGAGGCAATCCAAAGCCTTGAAACGGGCGAGGCTCTCGTGTCGTTCCTCGATGAGAAGGGTGCACCCTCTATTGTCCAACGTGCAAAAATTCTCTTCCCGCTTAGTCAGATTGGCGCAATCAATGACACTCAGCGTCAGATAATCATCCATCAGTCGCGTATTTTCGGCAAGTATGACAAGGCGTTTGACCGTGAGAGTGCATTTGAGACGCTTTTGTTGTTGGCAGAAAAGGCGAAAGCTGAGGCGGAGAAAGCCAAGGCTGATGCGGAGAAAGCCAAAGCCGATGCAGAAAAGGCAAAGTTGAAGGCTAAAGAAGAGAAGGAGAAAGAAAAAGAAAGGGCAAAAGCCGCTAAAAAGACTTCCTCCACAACAGGTAAAATCTTCAGCACAGCAGCCACAACTGCCGCCCGCACCGCCGCCCGTGAAATCACCAAGAGCATTGTTGGAGGTTCGAGCAAGAAAAAATCGTCTTCCGGTGGAATCCTCGGCTCGTTTGTGAGGGGCATACTTGGCAACTTGTTGAAATAAAGGTGCATAAACAGCTAACACCACAAGCCGTTTGTTGGACTAAACGAAAAATACTGTTGTTTTTTATCAAAAAATACCGTCAATTTCCTTTTCGTAAAAAAGGAATTGACGGTATTTTTTGTTTAGTTGATGGAAGGACTCTTAGAATACCTTCGCTTTCAATTCGTCGAGTTTCTGCTTTTGGGCGGTCAGGTCGGCGTTTGCCTTGTTGATTTCGTCCTTTGCGGTTTCGAGTTGCTTCTCGAGTTTGGCTTTTGTGTCCTCGGCGGATTTGAGGGTCTTCTCAGCCTTCTCTACGACCTTGGTCTGGTCTTCAATTTGGTGAGTGAGTTCGGTTTTGTAGATGTCCTTCACGATGTCTGTGAGGTACTTCTTGGCGAGTTCTGCGTTTGCGGCGTCGGAAGACGAAGTTACGTAGTTGCCAAGTCCGCGGTCAACAACGAGGTAGAGTGTTGAAACACCTGCTTTCTCGTCCACTTTTGTGTAGATGTTGCATTTGTTGTTATTGACAGTGTTTGTGAAGATGTCGAGGTAGGTGACGTTGGCGTATTCTGTTGTTCCGCCTTTGCCGCCTTTGCCGGAGAGTTTCTGTGCCTTGAATTTGGCGTCGATTGTCTCCTGGACATTCTTCTTAGAAACGTTCATTTGGAGTGTGAAGGCAGGCATTGAAGTTTTTTTGTCTATTTGAAGGGTGCCTTCGCCTACTGTCTGGGCGTTGGCAAATGCGCCTAAGCCCAATGCGCATACAAGCGCGAGTGCGATTTTTTTCATTTTTTATTTGTTTTAAATGTTAATTTTTCATTAGTCTTTGAATTCGGGCGTCGGGAGGATGATTTCGAGTTCCTCCTTGTCGTCGTTGAGCATTCGCTGCGGCTGACCGGTTGATTCGAGCACGCTCCACCAAAGTTCGCCTTTGAGCCTTACACGCTTACGTTCCTTAATCGCTGCCATGATGGGCAGGATGGTGAACATGCCGTTCCAGTGTCCTACGACAAATGCCGTCTTGCCTGCCATTGCAGCGTGTACGGCGTTCTGCGCGAGCTGGTTGCAGAATTTTGAGTCGTTGCTGTTTGCGGGCGCACTGCGGATGATGTAGCTCGGGTCGATGTACTTGATGGTGTGATTGAAGCCTTCTTCCTTGAGTTTCTCATGGATTGCATCTTTGAGGAGGATGCCGATGTCTGAATACTTGACGTTTCCGCTTGCGTCGAAATCCTTTTCACCATTGAAGAAATACTGACCTGCGCCTTCTGCCACGAGGACAAGGGCATGTTGGCGTTTTTCAAGGCGTTTCTTGATTTGGTTGATAAGACCTTTTTCGCCATAGAGGTCAAATTTCAGTTCGGGAATTAGTGCAAAGTTGACGTCGCCGGTGGCAAGTGTCGTGTTTGCAACAATGAAACCTGCGTCGCGTCCCATCAGACGAACGAGTGCGATGCCGTTGTATGCACCCTTTGCTTCGTTGTGGGCATTTGTACAGATGTCGCTCGCCTGAGAAAATGCGGTCTCAAATCCGAATGACTTGTCGATGAAGTTGATGTCGTTGTCTATGGTCTTCGGGATGCATCCCACTGCGATTTTTAAGCCACGACGCTCAATCTCGTTGCTGATGCTCTGTGCTGCGCGGAGCGTGCCGTCGCCGCCGATGCAGAAGAGGATGTTGATGTTTTCACGTTGGAGAGTATCCACGATGACTTCCTTGCCCGGGTCTCCACGCGAGGAGCTCAGGAAACTGCCGCCCTGCAAATGGATGCGGTCCACGATGTCGGGGTTCAACGGCTCAAATCCGAGTCCATGCTTGGGGTCGAAGCCCATCAAACCATACTTCACGCCCACTACGTTTGTGACATTGTAGCGGCGGTAGAGTTGCATTACGAGTCCACGGATGACGTTGTTCAGTCCAGGGCAGAGTCCGCCAGCCGTAACGATTGCGACTTTGGTCTTGCTGTGGTCGAAATAGAGCATCTGTTTCGGACCTGCTTTCTCAAACGAAATCGGCTCTTGCTGCATTTCCATGTAGTCGAGAAGCACGTTGTTTGAACCGTCGAGCAACACGCGGTCTGTGTCGCTCACGAAGTTGAATGATTCGCTGTCGTCCTTCTTGTCGGAGAGTTTGAGCATGGAGGGTATTTTACATTCGCCCAATGTCTTGACGTTGAAGTCGAGTGCGTAGAGTTCTTCTTTTGTCATACTATTATTAATAAAGTGTGGTTATTTGAAGAATATGATTTTTTGTTTGCCACAGGTCGCGGAGCCAAAACGTGCGAAATGGTAGTTTATGTCCAGCGTTATCTGTGCGCTTAATGGTTTCATCTCCATTGTCATATATTTTGAGAAACCTGTGTTTTGAAGTCCGTCCACCTGTTTGATGATATTTTTGGAGCAGTAAGCCATCCTTGCTCCGAGGCTCACCTGCACTCTGTCGGCGTTGACTATCGCGTATCCCAAACCGAATACGATGCTTGTGAATTTGCCGTTAAAACTGTTTGTGAGGTCAATGTTGCCAAGAGTTCCGTTGATAGGTATGTTGATGTCTTTGAAAGTGACTCCGTTGGGATTGTCCTCGATGGAGTATTGAACCTCTTTGACTGAAGTCAATTTCGGACCTATCTCGGCGTAGAAGCCATATTCACCGGTGTATCGGGCGAGGATGAGGAGGTCGCCGGTCTTGAATTTGAGATTGCTGTCGAAGTTTTTGTTCACTAATGGCACTTTAACTTCGTACTTGTTGCTGTATGTGGACGATAGGTATTCCACTGACACTCCAATTTTGTCCACAAACACGACACCGAGCCTTCCGCCGATGCTGAATGATGGAGAGAGGTAGTTTTGTGTGATGTTTCCATCGTCCTTGATTTGTTCGCTAAGCAGTATAGAGTTGCCCACGCCAACTTTGCCAGCGATGGAAATCCAGTTGGGTTCTCCACCGCGTTGTGCCGATATTTGCAGCGTCATTAGCAACGCCACTGCAATGGTAAGTATTCTTTTCATTTTGTAGTGTTTGTTGTTGATGGTTAAAATCAATATGCAATATTAATCAAAATTAGAATTAATTGTTGCATATTTAACGAAAAAAAATCACCTTTGCAGAAAATTTTTTTCATAGAATGAGAAATATGTTTTTGAAACTCGGCTTTTGGGGCAGGCTGTTCGTCTTTGTTACGCTGACAGTCTTCCTGATGATTGGAGCCGTAATACTTGGCGACATTATCGCCTATTTTGTTTTCGGACGCGATGCAATCGTACATTCCGACGTCGGCGTTGTTTATCTGTTGCAGTCGTTTTTGGCTGTTGGGTTGTTCCTTTTGCCACCGATGCTGATGATGAAATTGTGCTGCGAAGGCTCATTGATGACAAATTTGATGGTCTCCAAACCTCCAAAGGTTTTGCAGATACTTGTTAGTGTCGCTATTGTGATAGTTTCGGCGCCCATGGTGTCTTGGCTTGAGGATTTCAATCTCCGCATGACCCTGCCCGACAGCATGGCTGCGATTGAAAATTGGATGCGTGAGCGAGAGGATGCTGCGGCTCAGATTGTCTCAAAACTTGTGGATTCTCCAGATCCGATGCGCTATGTGCTTAATATCGTGGTGCTTGCTCTGTTGCCGGCGTTGTGCGAGGAGATGTATTTCCGTGTTGGTGTGCAGACTAGGCTTTTGGGCGACAAGTCGCGTGTCACGGGGACGTGGGCTGTCGTGTTGACCGCTGTCATATTCAGTGCGCTTCATTTGCAGTTCTATGGATTCCTGCCGAGGATGGTGCTTGGGGCGGTGCTTGGTTTCATGTTGATGATTTCTGGCAATGCGTGGTATTCAATTATCGCTCATTTCGTCAACAATATAATTGCAGTTACGATTCCTTTCATGACAGCAAAAGGCGTGGAGATGGTTCAAGTTCAATGTTTAGACACGTGGTGGATGGCCTTGTTGAGTGCAGCGGCGACGGCATTGATGCTTGTGGTAATGTCGAAGATAGAAAAAATGGAAAAAAAATTTTGAAATTTCGGCAGAAGACTTAATTTTGCAGTCGGTAACAACACATGGTTCCATTGGCGCAATATTTGCAGATTTGGTAACGTTTGTTGTTAAAAAAAACAGAGAACTACATCAACAAAACTTAGATATGACGGCAAACAAGACACCAAAAAACAAGAGCCCGGAGCAGGAAAGGGAACGTGGGCTGCGCGAGCATCGTCTTACATTCAGGCTCAACGACTTGGAAATGAAGGCGCTGATGAAGTATTATAAAAAATACAAGGTGAAAAACAAGGCGAGGTTCTTGCGGGAGACGGTGATGTATGCTGTCTTGAAAAAGTTCGACGAGGACTATCCGACTCTGTTTGACTTGCCTGCACCTGTGAAGGACGATAGTCCGACACTTTTTTAATTTTGGATTTACTAATTTAAAAAAAAGAATAATTAAAATGAAAAACAATTCGATAATGAGAATTGCGATTGTTGCGGTGCTGATGTTCACATTCTGCGCCCAGACTTTCGCTCAGCAGGACAACCGTGAGTGGTGGAACTCACTCTCACCCGCATGGAAAAAGATTTTCCGTGACCAGGAACTTAAAGGCAAGGACGTTGAGCCTTCCGATGAACAACTTTCGATGATTGTATTATGCGAGAACATGGAATGTGGCGGCAATAAGGACATCACCGACCTCAAACCGCTCCGCCGTCTCACAAACCTCACAATGCTCGACTGTTCAAACACAAACATCAAATCGCTTGATGGTATTCAGTTTCTGACCGGTCTTAGGGAACTTGATTGTTCCAACAATGACAACCTCAACAGCCTTGAGTATATTGCAGGTCTCGTAAACCTTGAGAGCATTAACTGCGGCAATACTATGGTGAAGTCGCTTGCTCCGCTTACGTACTTGAAAAAACTCCGCAAACTCGATGCTCACTTCTGCACCATCAACAAACTTGGTACGATAGGTGAACTCAAAAGCCTTACTTACCTCGATTTGTCTGAAAACCAGAGCCTTTTCTCTCTCGAAGGTGTCCAGAAGCTTACTCAACTCGCAGAGTTCAACTGCTCCCAGACCAACATCAGCGACCTCAAGCCGCTCGAAAACATGAAGGCTCTCGAAGCTCTCAACATCGCCGACACGAGGGTGACGACGCTTCGTCCGTTACAGAATGTTCGCACAATCACCGACCTCGATTGTTCCAACACCAAGATTTCGGCTGCAAGTTTCGACTACCTCACATCTCACAACCGCATGAAATTCTTGCGTGGTCGTGGTCTCAATGTTGATCAGAAGGAAATCGACGCTTTTTCTTCGTCGTTCACCAAGCGTTTCCCCGCATGTGACGTAATCATTACGAAGAAATAGGAACTTACGGAGACTCACTTTTGGGGCTCTTCGCTAATAAAAAAACGCCGCCGCACAATTTGGTTGTACGGCGGTGTTTTTTTGGGGGAGTAACAGAATGTTGGATGTTGGTTCCGTGATGATTATCGAGCCACGGCAACATTCGTGGCCTGAGGTCCGCGTTTGCCTTCGGTAATCTGGAATGTCACCCTCTGGTCTGCCAGGAGTGTTACTTTCTTGTTGTTGACGTTAGGTACTCCGGTGTAGTGGACAAAAATGTCGTGCCCGTCCTCGCCTTCGATGAATCCGAAGCCTTTGGTGGTGTCGTACCATTTCACTTTTCCATTGAGTTGTTCGTTATTTGCCATTTTCTTATATTTTTACGGTTAGTTTCTATGAAAATTTGTTACAAAGGTCATAAATTTTGTGCAATTTATCAAAAAAAAATAACAATAAGAAACAAAATAATGTTAAAAAAGTGGATATTCCGTTTTTTTTTGACTTTGATGGTCTCTGGATGTGGTTTCTCATACGGTCAAAAAATAAGCTTAAGGCATTATGACACCTCCGACGTGAGGAGCGAATGTCTAAGGCTTGTTATGCGGCATGCTGACAGGGGGTATCCTTTTGCAAGTGTTGTGGCGGATTCGGCGGTGATTGTGGGAAGGCGGCGCGTGGACGTGTATTGCAGCACCAATCTGTCTCAAAGATACAACATCGACAATGTTTATGTACTTGGCGGCGCGAAAATGTCACCCTATTATATATATAGTGTGACGGGCATCGTTCCTGGTTCATTCTATAACGAGAGTCGAGTTTCTATGTCGGGGCGTCGGCTTTCGGCACTTGGTTCGGTGGAAGTTATGCAGCCGACAGAAGTTGAATTTCATCCGGACGGTGCGGCTGATGTCTATATGTACCTTAAACACCGCCGCTCAAACGCCGTGAATGCAGGTTTGTCGCTCAACCGTTCAAATGATGACGGAAAGTATTTCATTACTGGTAACGCCTTGGCGGATTTGCATAACAATTTTGGTCATGGTGAGAGTTTCCGTTTTGCCTGGAATGGTTACGATAGGCGGTCGCAGATGCTTGATGTTCGGTTTCGCTGGCCATACGCCTTCAATACCTCAGTCACTCCTGATTTTGGAATGGAAATCATGCGCACAGACACTTTATTCCTGACGGCGAAGATGACGGCGGGACTTGGCTTTGCATTGTCGCCTGACGTAGAAGTTAAAGCGGTTGCGGATATTAGGAGGCTTGTTTCTACCGACAGTGATGCCGACAACGCCCGAATGTCGCTTTATGGGGTTGCCGTGGTTTGTCGTAAAACTTCCATAAACAACACACATATTAATATTGAGGTGTCTGCGTCCGGTGGCTCGCGCAAATCTGGTGACATTAATGGCTCTGTTGCCGATGTTTCGTCGACGGTTGACATGAAAGTCCCGATTGGTACTTGGGCAAGGTATGAGGGGCGATGGACGGCGCGTCAGATGTATTTCACGCACTTGCCTGACATTCATGAATGTTGTCCGATAGGCGGAGCAGGTAGTCTGAGAGGTTTTATGACAAATGAACTCCGTGCAACGGGGCTTGTGATGGCATGTAATACGTTCAGGGTTCTTTTAGCGGATAGCTTTTCGGTTCAGGCGTTTTATGACCAGGCTTTTTATAAGTGTAAGGCAGTGCAGGCTGAAATTCATGACTCTCCGAGCGGAATGGGTTTGGGAGTTGGTATGAAGACCGGCGCGGCAAGCATAGATATTGGCTGGGCGATAGGAGCGGAGCATGGACGTTTACGCCCGTTTAAAGACGCTAAAACTTTAATAATCATTGGATTGGAGTTTTAGAGAAAAAAAATGTGAAAAAATATGCTTGAAAGTCAAACAAAAATGAATATCTTTGCGTTAAATATGTAGCAATTATGCCAAACAACATAAAAAAGTATCAAAAATGAAAAAAATACTCATCCTTATCGCTGCCATTGCGGCAATATCGTTGGTTTCATCTTGCCGTTCTTCGCGTCCCGCGTGTCCGGCTTATACATCGGTAGCCGCGAGTGTTCTCAATTTCTAAACAAACAAAATGGCGAGACATACCTTAATATTGCTCCTTGTGGTGTTGTCCTGTGGTATCGTAAGGGCGCAGGGCGACATCGACACGGAGAAGAAAATTCTCTATCGCAATGAATGGTCGATAGGCGCAATAGTCAAGACCAACGGTTTTGAGATGGACTTCCGCAGTGGTAAGTTCGTCAACATGTTCAAGAAAAACCTGCTTGACTTTGGTATCGGCTTCATAAAGCACCCTCAGCAATACCGTGCCGTAAACCCATATTATTCGGGGTATAGTGGATACTGTTTTGGGAAAAAGAATTTTTGTTTTGAACTGTTCTACACGATGGGACGGCAAAGGATGCTATTCCAAAAAGCCGACCTCAACAGCGTGGAGATCAGGGTTTTCTATATGGGTGGAGTCACGCTTGCATTCCTGAAACCAATTTACTATGAAATACTAAAATACAAGGACTTGAAGACTTTTACAGAGTCCGAAAAGTTTGATGTTGACACCCACAATCCAGTGGAAACACTTGGACCATCCGAATTTACAAAAGGTTTTAGTGAAATGAAGGTAATTCCCGGCGTAGAAGGGAAAGCGGGTCTAAGCATTGAATTTGGTAAGAAAGATACGCATCTAATGGCAATGGAGGCTGGCATTAAGTTGTCGGCATACGCGAAAAAACTCGAAATAATGGCTCAGAAGCGCAACCCGCAGTTTATATGTGCATTGTTTTTTTCATTCCGTTTCGGCAGGGTTAAACATGGCGCTCATTATGAGTATCTTAATGATTATGTTGAATAAATTCCCCTTTTTGTGTTTCTTTTTGGCATGGCGTTTGTTCAAAATGTAGTTACCATGTTTGTTAACTTTCCGTTAACAAAGTATGACCACAATTTAAATCCAATTGATATTAGGAGGAAAAAAATAATGTAATTTTTTGCATTTTTTTTGAACTCGCAATTTATTGAGAAACAGAATGTTGGTAAAGTTTGAATAAACAAAATTCATTTATTTCTAACAGTTTTGATATTATTTTTTTGCAAAATTCAATTGTTATGTTTAAATTTGCGGGCGTAAACATTTCGGAAAGGTTAAAGAACAGAAAGGGCGTATTCCCCTTTGGTACTAATAGTTGACCATTTGACCTTACACAGAAAAACTTTATGGTTATGTTTAATAAAATTAAGTACAAATTCAATCCTGAGACATTAAGGTTTGAAGCAAGTAGAGAGGCTATATCACAATTTCTTTTGAAGAAGGTGATGCCGAGATTCGCAACCTCGGTAGTCTTAGGCATAGCATTAGGCATCTTAGGCACATCATATATAGAATCGCCCGCAGAACGCGAGGCGGCAGAGACTAATGCAATCCAGCGAGAACGACTATCGACGCTCAATACAAAAATCAGTGCATTGTCACATTCGCTCGAAGACATTGCAAAGCATGATGATGAATTGTACCGCCCTGTTTTCCAGGAAAATCCTTTGTCAAAAGAAGAAAGAACCGGTGGTTTCGGTGGTACAGACAGATATGAAGCATACAGGGGATATGAACATTCCTCGGACATGATTGAAGTGGCAAGTAAACTCGACATCCTTTCAAGCAAAACAATAGTTCAAGCCAAGTCTTTCAAACACATCACAAATCTCGTAATTAATAAAGAAATGATGCTTGCCTGCATTCCGTCTATTCAGCCGGTTGCAGTAAAAGACCTTTATAGAATAGCATCTCCATTCGGATACCGTTTCCATCCAATCCTAAATATTTACAGAATGCACGCCGGTGTTGACCTCTCGGCTAAGGAAGGCACGCCCATTTATGCGGCAGGCGCCGGTACTGTAAGTACTGCGGGCGTGGAAAGCGGTTATGGAAATGTTGTGAAAATAAATCACGGATACGGCTACACGACAGTCTATGGACATTGTAGCAAACTCCTCGTAAAAGTAGGCGACAAGGTGAAACGCGGTGATAAAATTGCTCTCGTGGGCAGCACGGGACTTTCCACAAGTCCTCACTGCCACTATGAAGTGAGAGTCAATGGCGTTCCTACCGATCCTATCAATTTCTACAAGGACGGAATTTCGGAAGAAGAATACCAACAACTATTGGAATCGTCTTTTGATTTTGACGAGAGTGCCGTAGATGTACAGTAATTAATATAAAAGTACATCGTCTGCATCCGTACTCCGGACAAAGATATAAAAACCCGGCAACTGTCTTGCCGGGTTTTTTAGCGTATATGGCCAAAATATGTGCTAATAGTTCGTATTTTGGCATAGATTTTATTAAAAACAATATAGTAACTAACACATAAAAACACCTAACTTTATGGAAAACAATTTCAGCAACCAGCTCATCCGTATCTTTGTCTTCGGCACGCTGCTCAAAGGACAGAGGTTTGAGTTCTACATGGACGGCAGTAAGTACTGTGGAAAGGCATACAGCCGTGGACAGTTGATGATGGCGGAGAATGGCAGCGTCTATATCGACGTTAATGAACACGAGGCCTACACGCTCGGCGAGGTATATCTCGTGGACTATTCTTGCCTCAAGAGGATAAACCACCTCGAATCCCGCTCCGGCGAGTTTCCGAAAGGCTATGACCTCACTATGATTCCGACATGGAACCTTGACAAGAATCCCGACCACAAGTTTGATCTTTCAAACTGTGATTACTGTTTCTACTACCGCAGGCGTAATGTGCCTGTGAAGATTGCAGGCGGCGACTACACCAAGTTCCATGACCCCGTGGACACTATCGGAGACTATCTCGCCTGTGCCGACCATGAAATTGTGGATGCCGACGAAATTGTCAATTTCATGAAAGAGCAGAATATCCGCATTGATTTCTGATTTTTTTATTTAACTTTGCACAGCACTAATTGCAAAATGCTATTGTAGATGAAATTCAAAACCTTAAATAAAGTATGGGGCAGGATACTGAACATCCTGTTTTGGTCGATAATCTCGGCGGCGTTCATAGGTCCCGGGACTGTCACCACGGCTACGAAGGCGGGCTCCGACTTCCAGTTCCAGCTTTTGTGGGCGTTGTCTTTTTCTACAGTGGCGTGCCTCGTGTTACAGGAGGCGAGTGCAAGGTCAACTATCTACTCTGGAATGAACCTCGGTCAGGCCATTAAGTATCATTACATGGGCAAACGCGCCCAAGTTCCTGTGCTTGTGCTGATTGTGGGTGCCATAATACTCGGTTGTGCCGCATACGAAACCGGCAATATACTCGGTTCCGTGGAGGGCATTTCGCTCGTTTTTCCAAAACTCGACAAACGTATCATCGTAGGGATAATTGCGCTCATTGCGGGACTTGCATTGAGCCTGAAGTCGCTGCGGTCGATAGCCAATTTCATGGGCAGTTTTGTGTTCATAATGGGCTTCACGTTCATCACTACCGCCGTCGTGTCTCATCCGCCGATGGATGAAATTTTGCACGGACTTGTGATGCCGAGCCTTCCGGACACTCCTGGCGCTGGACTGTTGGTTTTGGGGCTTGTGGGCACGACTGTAGTTCCATACGACCTTTTCCTTGGCTCCAATGTGGTGCAGAAGGATACGACTGTGACCGACATGAGGATTGGCATTTCAGTCGCCGTAATCCTTGGCGGCATAATCTCGATGGCAATCCTCTGCGTCGGTACGGAGATGACTCGTGGTTTCACGCCCGAAGCCGCCAAAAATCTTGAATTTTCATACAAACTGCTCTCCAATACACTTGTGTTGAACATTGGACAGTGGGCTGTGTATGTGTTTGGATTTGGCATGTTTGCTGCGGGATTCACGAGCGCGATTACTTCACCGCTCGCCTCCGCGCTCACAGCAAGGAGCATATTCGAGAAAAAGGACGAGAATGGCAATTCCAAAAATGGTCACATCTTCAAGTGGGTGTCATACGTTGTTTTGTTGATAGGCATCACACTCGGATTCCTTCAAATCAAGCCCGTGCCGGCAATCGTCGCCGCGCAGGCTTTCAACGGATTGATACTTCCATTCGTCGCCGTATTCCTGTTCATGGTTGTCAACAACCCCGAAATCATGGGTGTAAAACACGTTAATGGCGTATTTTCCAATATCTGCATGGTTGTCGTTACGTGGGTGACGCTTGTATTGGGCATTGTCAATGTAACAAAGTCAGTTGTTTCGATGATGGACGATGTGCAGATTTCGCCCGATGTCTTGTTCGGGTCGGCGTCGGCTCTTGCACTGGTTATTACGGTGATTATTACGATTCATATACTCGCTAAACGCAAGCGGGAGATTAAGCAAATGCTTCAAAGCCAAAAGATATGAATTCCTTCCTGGAAGAATGTGCCGCCGATATATTGCGCAAGTACGACGGCGACTATTCGGTATGCATAGTGTTCCCAAACAAGAGGACGATGCTGCATTTCCGCAAAAGCTATGCGCGGATAAAGAATGAAGTGTCGTTTTCAGGGCATCTTTACCCCATAAACAAAGTCCTTAACCAATTTCTGCCCATCATAAAGGCGGACGAGTTGACATTGCTTTTCAAGCTTTTCGAAGCCTTTGGTGAGGTCTTTGGGCATGATGGAATGCTCAATTCTGGAATTGCTGCCGATTTTGATTCTTTTTACGATTCTGGCAGAAAAATACTTGCCGACTTCAATGAAATCGACAATTATCTTGTTGATATAGACCAACTTTGTCATAATTTCGCGGATCTCAGCGCGATAGACACGTTCTACGCTCCGTCGATGGAGCGTGAAATCGTGGAAATTATCAGGTCGTTCTGGGCAAACTTTTCACAGGGGCGGCTGTCGCGTGAAAAACAGCGTTACCTTGAACTATGGACAGGGCTTCCGGAAGTTTACAAAAAGTTCCGTGAAATACTCTCAAAGGAGAAAATCGCATACAGTGGCATGGCAAACCGCGCAATATGTGACCTCATCGACAAAAAAGGACTTCCCATGAGGTACAAGAAGTATGTTTTTGTAGGTTTCAATGCCCTGAACAAGTGCGAACGCAAGATATTCAAATACTTGCAGAAAGCTAAACGCGCCAAGTTCTATTGGGATGCTGACGATTATTACATTTCCGATCCAGTCCAGGAATCAGGATTGTTTATGAGAAAACTTATTGAGGAGTTTCCCGATGAGCTTCATGGACACCGTCCGCCTTCCAATATAATTGGGTCTCCAAAAAAGGTTGAATTTATTGGCGTGCCGCTCGAAGTTGGACAGGCAAAATGCGTGCATGACATCATCCAAGAATGGTCAAAGCTTCCCGATTATAACGAGACGCGCACAGCCGTAGTCCTCGGCGATGAACACATGCTGTTTCCCGTGCTCAATAGTCTGCCGGAGTGCGTGGAGCGCGTTAATGTCACGATGGGCTATCCATTCGTGGAGACACCAGTGTATTCATTCTTGCTTAACTGTCTGCAACTCAGGCACAATTACCGTCTAGATAGTTCTGGTGGCGATTATTATTATAATGATGTGCTCGCCGTTGTCAATCATCCGCTTGTTGTCAATCTGTCTGAATTTTGTGCAAAACAGATTGAAGAGATGATTCTCGAAGAGCGTTTGATACGTGTCAAAGGCGAATTGCTCGGTTCTTACAGTCATTTGTTGAATCTGATTTTTTGTAGCCAGGACAATGAAAAAACATCATCAGACATCATTCAGACCTTCCTGTCGATATTGTCGGAGTTGTATTTCATAAAGAATCCCGAGACGTCCGAAAGCCCAAAACTCGAAAATGAGTTCATTTTCAATGCCTATATTTCGCTCAAAAACCTCTATAATAACATTCAGACACTGCCGCAGGACATCAGTCCTGAACTGGTTTCAAGCATTGTCAAGGAACACCTTTTGTCCATAAAAGTGCCTTTTGAGAGCGATGATGACAACGGCATACAGCTCACTGGCATGATGGAGACGCGAAATCTCGATTTTGACAATATCGTTATGATTGGCATGAACGAGGGCGTGTTCCCGAAACGCAGCGAGAACAATTCTTTCATCACGGAGGGCATGAGGCTTGCGTTTGATATGCCGGTTGTCAAGTATAAAGACGCAGTGTTTGGATACTTCTTTTACAGGCTTTTCCAACGCGCAAACCGCATCACGATATTGTATAACAATGTCTTTTCTTCGGCATTGTCGGGCGAGCCAAGTAGGTTTGCCACGCAGATTTTGAAGGAAGCGTCATCTTCTGTGAGGAATGATTCAAAGTTGGAAATCCAGATGCGGCATTTTGAAAGGGAGATAAAGCCTTTGAGCGGTCATCCAATCACTGTTCTCAACAATGAAGACACACTTCAGCGATTATCGGCATATTACTCGCAGGGTGATGACGCAAGGTCGCTTTCTCCGTCGGCATTGAATGTGTTCATAGATTGTCCGTTGGCGTTCTATATGAGGTATGTATTGCACCTGAGGCAGGCTGAAGAACTTGACGAAGAGGCATCTGCGGCAGATTTCGGTACTATCCTCCATGCTGCCATCGAAAACATCTATAATGACATCAAGGACAAAGATTCCATTGTCACTGCTGAAATGATAAATGCCGTGCGTCCTGTTGCGGATGGATATGTCCTCGCCGCATATAATGAACAATTCAATGTCAATATCAGCGACACGGCTGATATTTCGGGTTTTGACAGCATATTTTTCGATGTCTTGATGCAATATCTGTGGCGCATACTCGATTATGACCTTACAATCGCTCCGTTCAAGCTTATTGGTGCAGAAAAGGGAATTTATTCTACTATTGATGTTGAGTCGGGCGGACGGACTTTCAAAGTCAACATTGGCGGTACAATCGACCGCATCGACCGCGTAATGGAAACTGGCAAGATAAGGATTGTGGACTATAAGACTGGCAATGTCGCTGACAAAATGAAATTCCAGGATGTTGACAGCGTGTTCGACTATAATAAGGCAGACCACAGACCGTCACAGGCATTCCAGGTTTTGTTGTATTCTTACGTTTATATGCAACGTTATAAGTGGGCGCATCCCGTACCGGTCATTTATGCCGTGAGAAGCAATATCGAGACCCGTGACACGTTGTTCCGTATCGGTAGCGGAAGAAATTATATGGAAGTTGACGACTCAAACATCGTTGAACTGACAGAAGAATTTTCGGTAAAGCTCAAGGAGTTGCTCGCCACATTGTTTGACCCTGCGCAAGCTTTCTTGCCGCGACCTTCAAACAGATGTGAACATTGTGATTTCAGGGGCATTTGTAACAATTAACAAACAATACAAACACATCATATTTATCATGAAAACCAAAATGAAGATTATTAACAAATTATTGATTGGGGCAGCGCTCGTTGGGTCGAGTGAGATGCCGTCGATGGCTCAGGAGCTTCCTGTGCAGTGTACCGACATCTCCATCGTGGAGGAAAACCGCGAGCCGATGCACGCCTCATGGTTCCCGTACAGTAATGAGACGGACGCCATCGCCAACAACCGCAAGTCAGACTATGTGAAGTCGCTCAATGGAAACTGGAAGTTCTTCTTTGCGGATAATCCCGGTAAAGTGCCTGAGGGTTTCGAGCAAAATGACTTCAACGACGCATCGTGGAAAACCATTCCCGTGCCGGGCGACTGGCAGATGAACGGATATGGCTTCCCTGTTTACACGAATGTCTCGTACGACTTTTCATACAAGCCAGAACCGCCCAAAGTGCCTTTTGAGAACAACTGGACGGGTGTTTACCGCCTGCCATTCCAAGTGCCGCAGACATTCCCGGCAGGACAAGATGTTGTCTTGCATGTTGGTGGCGCAAGGAGCGCGTTGTTTGTGTACCTCAATGGTCAGTATGTCGGATATTCTGAAGATTCCAAACTCGCCGCAGAGTTCAATTTGACGCCATACCTTGCCGCAGATGGTAACAATGTCTTGAGTTTCAAGATTTTGAGATGGTCTGATGCCTCGTATCTGGAAGATCAGGACTTCTTCCGTTTCAATGGTATCGAGCGTGACGTCTATATCTATTCACGTCCTCAGAACCATTTTGGCAACATCAAGGTTGAAGCCTCCACAGACAACCTCAAGGACGGTGCTGTGAATGTTTCTTTCGACATCACAAATTCCGGCAAGAAAAAGTTTGCATCGACTGTTACGGCATCGCTCATGTCGATGGACGGAAGTGTAACGTATGCTTCGGCACCGCTCAAATGCAGCAAGGTTTCTATGGGCGAAACCTCGTCCGCGTCTATCAACCTTGCTGTCAAGAACATCAAACTTTGGTCATACGAGCAGCCCAACCTCTATAAACTTGTTGTCAAACTTGAAAATGACGGTAGCGGCTCGCAGTTCATGACCTTCAATGTCGGTTTCAGAAAAGTGGAAATCAAGGACGGTGTTCTGATGGTCAATGGACACAAGATTTTGGTTAAGGGTGTAAACCGTCATGAGCATGACGAATATACTGGACACGTTGTGAGCCGTGAGTCGATGATAAAAGACATCATGCTCATGAAAGCGAACAACATCAACGCCGTGCGTACCTGCCACTATCCCGACGACCCGATGTGGTATGACCTCTGCGACAGCCTTGGCATGTACCTCGTGGATGAGGCTAATATTGAGAGCCACGGAATGATTTACGGACCGAACAGCCTTGCACCCAAACCTGAATGGGAAGTGCCTCACGTTCAGCGTGTATTACGTATGGCTAAGCGTGACATTCATCACCCATCGGTGATTATATGGAGCCTTGGTAATGAAGCTGGCAATGGCAGCAATTTTGAGAAATGCTACGACACTCTCAAAGTTTTTGATTCCTCGCGCCCCATTCAGTACGAGCAAGCCGGTGAAGCCCGCAACACTGACATCGTTTGTCCAATGTATGCATGGGAATATTGTTTCGCTTACAACAAGGATAAGAAGCCGCGTCCTATGATTCTATGTGAATATGCGCACGCAATGGGCAACAGTGTGGGCGGTTTCGATGAATACTGGAAACTATTCAAGGAAAGTTATCAGGTTCAGGGCGGATTCATTTGGGACTGGGTTGACCAGGGACTTGCCGCAGAAAAGAATGGTAAAAAATATTGGTGTTGGGGTGGCGACTATGGTCCAGAAGGCACTCCGTCCGATGCCAATTTCTGCATGAATGGTATTGTGAACCCCGACCGCAGTGCGCATCCCGCTTTGAATCATGTCAAGTATAATTACCAGTATATCGACACGAAATTCATATACGATAACGTGCAGATTACCAACCGTTATGAGTTCATTGACATTTCCAATTTCAAGGTGCATGGCATCCTGACAGCAGACGGAACAGTTGTGAAGGAATTTGACATGACTTGCCCGAAGGCAGCTCCTGGTAATGTTGCAATGTTGAATCCGTCGTGGAAGGAAGGCGTTAATTTCGACAGCAACAAGGAGTATTTGTTGGTTTTGAAATACATACTCGCCAAAAACGCCATTGCAGGAGTCCCCGTCGGCACAGAACTTGCCTCGGAACAACTTCTCGTGCAGAATGCCGACCCGAAGCGCGTTAAGGAAGTTTCCATCCCTGGCACTGTAACAAAGACTGTTTCTGCACGTGAGATTATCATTGAGGCTAATGATGTAAAACTCGTATTTGACCGTTCAACCGGCTTCCTAAGTGGTATCTATCCCTCCGGCAGCAATTCAAACATCCTCAAAGCAAGTGCGCGTCCAATGATTTGGCGTGCTCCAACAGACAATGATTTCGGTTTCCGCATGGATGAAGTTTGTAAGGTATGGAAAAACGACAATTCTGACATGCGCCTTATTGAGGGCGGTTTGCGCGTGTTCTCGTATATTGATGAGGGTGAAAGAGGTGAATTGATGAGCCTCACGCCGCTTGATTCGATTGCTGAGGGTTCGTCGATAAGGGTTATGTCGGTTTATGAACTTCCAAATTCAGGCACAAGGCTCGCCACAAATTACAGAATGTATGGAGATGGCAGCATTGTAGTTACTGAATACATTGAAAATCAAGGCAAACAATTGCCGATTCTTCCGCGTTTTGGTCTCAATTTCCGTGTCATCAAGGATTACAAGAATGTTGATTGGTATGGACGTGGACCAGAGGAAAATTATTGCGACAGGAAGACTTCATCGTTCATCGGTCGCTACAAGGCTACGCCGGAGCAGTTGTATTTCGCATATCCATCGCCACAAGACAACGGCAACCGCACAGACACTCGCACAATGAGCATTCTGAATGCTGGTGGTCACGGATTGGAGTTTGTCAATATGGGGCATCTGTTTGATTTCTCGGCTTTGCCTTACACAATCGAAGACCTCTCCCAAACCAAGCGTGGCACGAAGCATACCATCGACTTGCCTGAACACGATTTCTATTCTGTCAACATTGACTACAAGAACATGGGACTCGGCTGCATCAACTCATGGGGCGCATGGCCACTCGAAGAATACCGTCTCCCCGTTCCCGAAGGTGGCATCAAGTTCGAGTTCAAGTTGAATGTGAAGTAGATTTTTAGATTAAAGTTTAGAGATTAAAGTTGACAGTTGGCGGTGATTAGTTCATTGCCAACTGTTTTTTTGTAACTTCCCACTTTACTCTTTTATCTCTCCTCTCTCCTCTCTCCTCATTACACCCTGATTCCGACGAGTGTCATGTCGTCGATTTGTGGATTTGTATCGCGCCAGGCGAGGATTTTTTCTTCGAGGATTTGTGGTTGTTCGTCAGTTGGTTTGTCGGCGAATGAGACGAGTAGGGCGACGAGGTTTTTTTGAAGAAATTTGCGTTTGTCACGTCCGCCGGGTTGGTCTTGGATTCCGTCGGAGAATGTGTAAACCATGTCGCCTTTTTGGATTGGTGCTGTGAGCGACTGGAAATGGTCGGTTTCACGGACATAGCGACCTACGGGCATTGAGTCGCCTTTTAGTTTGATGGCATTCCCGTTGCGTATAATGTAGGCGGTCTGTGCGGCTATGGCGTAGTGCATGACCATCTTATCAAAGTCATAGCAACATATAGTCATGTCCATGCCATCATCCATGATTTTGCCTTTTAGAGATGAAACAAGTGTGGATTTTATGAAGATTTTCATTCTATCAAGTACTGTGCCCGGGTTTTCGGCGTCGTATTCTGAGACCATAAATTCTTTGAGGCCAGAGAGTCCGAGCATGGAGAGAAAACCGCCCGGGATGCCGTGTCCGGTGCAGTCGGCTGTGATCATTACGGCATACTTTCCGCAACGCAAACATCTGTAGAAGTCACCGCTAACGATGTCCCTCGGACAATAGAATACGAAACTGTCTGGGAATAATTCTTTAACTTCCTCGATTTTAGAGAGTGCGGCGCGTTGTATGCGTTGTGCGTAGTTTATGCTGTGGATGAGTTTTATGTTGACTGCCTCGACCTCGTGCCATTGTTCCGTGATGATGTTTTTCTGCAATTCAATTTCGTTTTTCTGCGATTCTATTTCGTCGCGTTGAGCCTCAATTTCGGATTTTTGTTGGTTGAGGATTTCATTTTTGAGCATCAGGATGGTATTGTTGCGCCTTTTGATGGAGAGCATCCGCGAGACGTAGAATACTAACAGGCATATCAATACCAACACTACGCATAGAAGTATTATTGTAGTCTTGAGTTTTCGGCGTTCTAAGAAGTGGACTTCTTCATCGTGTGCGCGTTTATAATTTTCCATTATCATTGCCTGTTCGGTCTTCAGTGTCGCAAGCACGAGCATTGAGCTGTCGTTCAAGGAGGCGTCGTGGTATTCCATACTTTTAACTATACATTCGTAGGCATTTTTGTAATCGCCGACCAAATAATAGGCTTCGCGAAGTTTGTCGTAATATTCACGCAGTTTCGGTATTGTGGTCTCCTCGTTGATGTATTTTTTTTGTCTCAAAAGGAATTCCAGACCTTCTTTGTATTTTTTGTGATACTTCATGTACTCAAAATAAGTGTATCCAACGGCGACGGCGTTAGTAAAGTCGTGAGTTTCAATTAAATAGTCGAGGCTGGTTTTTAGGTATGTAAAGCAACTGTCGGCGTAGAGTTTGTTTTGAGTTTCCTTGGCGATTTTTATGTATATGTTGGCGAGGTCGCCGAATGCCAAATGCTTTGAATATACATACAATGCATGTGAAGAGTTTTCTTCCTCGAATATTTTGATTGCCTTTTTAAGGTAGTTCATTGTCGTGAAATATTCATCGAGAGTTTTGGCTTTATTACAATACACTTCGCCGAGCCGGTAGTAACAGCGGGCGTATTCTAATGTGTTGTTGCTCAGAGAGTCAAGTTCTATGGCGTTCCTGAGGTATTTTTCACTTTCGGCGTAGCATTTTTTGTCCGAATATATTTCCGATAGTTCCACGTAGCATTGAGCGATGTTTGCAGTGTCGCGTTTTTGTAGGTTGATGTCCATCGCTTTGTTGATGCAATATGTCATGCTGTCGTTTTGATTCAGTTTGGCGTAGAAATTTGCCAAAAATCGGTAATTATATGCGATATGGTCTGTATCGTGGTGCCTTTCGTATATTGAGGTGCTTTTGAGTAGGTATGGCAGACCTGTCCTGGCGTCGTCTTTCATCAAATATGCCCACGCAATGTATTCGGTGTTGTCTGCAATGAGGATTGAGTTTGTGTCTTTGATGAGTTCCAAGGATTTGAAGGCATATTTGATGCATGAATCAATATTGTCTGTCGTGTATGCCATGTAGCAATAGTATTTGGCAAGCAAACTGTCGGACGATTCAACTTTTATGAGCTTCTGGAGGCTGTCGAGGGTGTATCGTTCTTCATCATACTGCGCACTTCCTGATGTCGGCATCATTAACAGCATGACAAAACACACCATGCGGACAAAGTGTCGCAAAACGCTTCTTGCCCTGCGGTTTTTTTTCATGTTATTTCCATAAAATGAATCCATCTGTTTTTGAGCCGTTAGTTCGTTGGCAAAGGTATGAATTTTTATGCATACATCAATGTTATTTTTGTGTGATTTTTTTCATAAATTGCATTACGAAAAAAATGTCAAATATAATTATCAGAAAATTGTTATTTTGCCGTTATTTATATAAATCATCATTCCAAAAACACATCATGAAAAAAACAATTCTATTATTATTTGTATTCATTGTGGGAATTGTTGGCAATGCCGACGCCCAAAAACTCAAAAAAGCCTACGCAAAACTTCATGCCGGAGAGTATGAGGATGCGGAAAGTATGTTCAACAAGGCAACTAAGAAAAAATTGGAGCCGGGCGCTGCCAATTTTGCATTGGCGACGATACGTTTTGACACAGCGTCGGGACGCAAGGACAATCAGAAGGCTTTTGACCTCTACCAAAAGGCTAAGGACAAACTCGCAAGGCTCGACCAAAAGACGCTCGACGCTTACAAGGCGGCATACGGCTATGTAATCACGGCGGCTGTGTGCGACTCGATGATGAGACTGTGCGCGTTGCAGGATTTTTATGCAGTCTATAAAAATTTCAACAATTACATTTGTTCGGCAGAGGATACGTTGTATCAGAAATTCGTGGCAAAATACGGCAAAAAATATCCCGACCTCAGAGACCAACTCACATTTTCGATTGATTCACTCGACTACAAAATTGCCCGCTATTTGGCAAAAAAATGGGTTTTGGGACGCCAGCACCTCGGCAAGGGCTATCAGTGCATCAAGTGTTTCGACGAAATTTTTGACGACCAGCGTCCACATCCATTCCACGATTCAGTACTGAATACCGTACACGCAATCCAACAGGAAATATATGACGAAATCGTGCAGGACGGCAATTACGAGAGAATGTTGACGTTCAGGTGGCAGTACGATCCGACGTTTAAGAAGGAAGCCAGGTATCTTTACAATCGGTTCTATTATTCCAACACTTACCCCTTTGAGGCTGCACCGAAGGATACGGCGTTGATGTGGGAGATAATGACTTTTGACGAGGACACTGCCTCTACAAAATTCGACGAGCAAAACCTCAGAAAATATATCGAGAAGTTTGCGCCAACCGAATATGGCTTCCGACTTCTCAAAGAACTCACCCGCCCGTATTTGGTAAAGAAAGATTGGGAAACTGCCATCAACATCTACCTGAAATACCGCGACTTGTATCCGCAACGGCGCAACGACATCGACAAGATAATAGGCCTCCTCAGCGAGACCAATCCGCCGCAATTCATTGACGAACAGCGACTCCCTGACCAAATAAATTCGCCGATATATCTCAATGATTATGCGCCAGTAATCACCCCCGATATGAAAAAACTCTATTTTGTCCGCGATATGGATATGAGATATTCAAACCAGGAAGATATGTATGTATCGGAGTTTAAGGAC
>JAGCRY010000028.1 GCA_017964465.1 Bacteroidales bacterium
CTCACAGTGATGTCGTGAAATTCGTGAAGGCTTATAATTATGCCCTCGTGCACAAACTCCCGTCCGAGGACGGCACGCCGCTCTCCAAAGACCATCTCGTTGAATATTCACGCCCTGAAGCGGATTTGTATGACTATATGAAGGGTCTCAAGACTGCGATAGACGTGAAAGAGAATTGTAAAAAGGATTTCAGCAAGAATCTTATGGCAGTTAGAGCCGAAGGCAAGATGAGCGACGAGGACATCAATGAACTCGAGCCGGAAGACTTTGACCGTGGCATAAATTATGAAAACCTCAAAAAGCACTTCATAAAGTTTGGAAGTGTGATGCCTGTCATCGAGGCGATGAGGCTTGGCGACAAAGACGGGCTCAACATGGATTTCAAGTTGGGCACGAAGATTTGCGAATCCAAGGACTGGACACTTGAAATGGCTCTCAGATGGGCTAAGACGCCTTGTGTGACAAGGGTTGAGCCGGACGTTTCATGCGTCACAAAAGACGGCATCATGCTTTCCGCAAAGGTCAACGCCACGATACGCGGCAAACTCAACCTTCTTTTCTCAGGATACGGCGAGGACATTTTGTTTAGGCGTATTAATGAGGCTGTAACGACGGAGTTTGAAACCGCAGAAAACCTCGATTTCATCTTGAAGAACCTTCCCGAAATTTCTCACAAGGTTCTCCACCGCGTGAACGAGGAGCGTGAACGCCAGGAAATCAAGACCGGGCGTGTGAAGGAAATGGAACTCAACAACGTCTGCCGATATGACCTTTTGGACATCAATATCTATGATTTGCTTGTTGGAAAGAATGTTAAGGCTGAACTCAACATGCGCCAGGCTGAGATTGATGCCGAAATACGTCGTATGAAGGCGGAAGCCGACCGCGCAAGAGCCGAGGCTGACCTTCGCAGGGCTATGGTCGAGCAGTATGAAAAGGGCATAAAACCCAATTTCAATGAGCTCCACAAGGCTAACCTTCTTGCAGCCAAGGCGGACGACATCACAACAGGGTATGAACATCCCGAATAAAAAAATGGACGAATTTAATGAAATGATATGAAAAGATATTTATTGTACATAGTCATCATGCTTACCATTCTCGTGTTCTCGTCATGTGATGAGGGGACGCGGGAGGTTTATGCTCCGGACGCAAATACGACGGAAATGGTGGAAATTAATGACTCGCTCATCGACGCCGATTCGGATGCCGATGGCGTTTCGTTTTGGGATGGTTTCCTCATTTTGGTTGTGACGCTGGGACTTGCGGGTCTTATTGTATGGTTTTTCATTGCAATGGTGCCCATCAAACTGTGGTTCAACGCCAAACTTTCAAAAGTCAACATCTCATGGCTGTTGCTCATCAAGATGCGTTGGCAGAACATTCCACAGGCAAAGCTCATCAACCTCATGGTGACAGCCTACAACGCCGGACTCCGTACTTTAAGCCTGCCGGAATTGATGAAATATTATTTGGCGAAGGTGGATTTGGATGTCGTCGTTGCAACCATGATTCGAGCAATGGCGGCAAACGTAAAAGACATAAAGTTTGACGATATGGCGCAACTGTATCTCCGTAAGGTCGATGTAGGTGCCATTGTCCATGCGCAAATCAACGCCATGAACGCCCAGATTAAGACTTCCATTCCTGAACTTTCAGAGTTCTACCTTGCGGGCGGTAACGTCGGCGACCTCATAAAAGCCAAGAACATCGCCGACAACGCCGGTGACGACATCAAGGCGGAGCTTGACCTCGGGCGTCTCAAAAAGCACTATCTCGCAGGTGGAAACCTCAAGAAGACTATCGAGGCATACATTTCAGCTAAGAAAGCCAAGTTGACAGGTTTTGAGTTTGAGGACATCTGTAAGATTGACCTTGCAGGTATGGACGTTGTGGAAGCCATCAAACCTGCCATCAACCCGATTGTCGTCGAGACTGACGGTGTGCGTGGTGTGGCGCGTGACGGTGTTGAATTGACTATGAAAGTGAAAGTTACGCTCCGTTCCCAAATCAAGAACATCATCGGCGGCGTAAGTGCCGACACCGTTCTTGCCCGTGTGAATGAAGCGCTCGCCACTCAGATTGGTCTTGCACAGAGCCACACTGAAATCCTCCAAAATCCTTATCTTGTTGCTGACAAGGTTGAAAATTCGGCGGCAATCAGTGAAAGTTCTGCATACGAAATCCGCTCCGTCGATGTTTCCGACATCAAGATTGGAAATGATGTTGGTGCTTCATTGAAAGTTGCACGTGCGAAGGCTCAGGTCGAGGCTGCAAAAGCCGAACTCTTACTCGCCGAAGAAAAGGTGCAGAAGGCTATGGCGTCGGCGTTCCTCGATGGAAATATCTCTGTTCAGGAATATACCGACATTAAGAATAAACAGGCTGACACGCTCATGCGTCAAAGCCTTGCAAATGTGGATGTTACAGGACACCATCTGTCCTCACACATCGGCTCTCCCGACGAGTCGCCACACGTTCAAGAAACCGATGTTGTGGTAGAAAAGAACGATGACGATTCTAAGAAAGACTAAGACATCTTTTTTACAAACCAAAAATTAGTACGCTTATGAAAAAGTTTTTAATGATTTCCGGCGTCATCTTGCTCTCGTTGTTTTTGTGCGCAATGTCCTGCGCCGACGAAACGACCGATGACGACGGCGGTACAGTCGTAACCGATGACAACAAGAACCCCGACAACAACAAGACTCCTGACAACCAGACTGCCGACAATAATACCAACAAGCCCTCCGATAACAAGACCAATGAGGACAACAAACCTAATGAAGGTAATGGAGGAGCACAGAATAATGAAGGTGGACAGACCAACGAAGGAGGCCAGACCAACGAAGGCGGACAAACCACAACACAGGGATTTTCCGATGCAGAAATTGCAAAGGCGAACACTGCCGCTGGCATAAGTAGCCTTTCAGATATGGAAAGGGATGTAATTCTCTATTGTAACCTTGCGCGTTTGGACGGTGAAAAATTCTGGGCTGTATATGGTAAGAAGAACGCCAAAGGCAGCGCGGAGTATGTTTCATCGCTTGAAAGCGATCTCAAAGCTGTGAAAAACCTTCCGATGCTTGTCCCTGAAAAGTCACTCATGGAGGCTGCTGCCTTCCATGCAAACGACATGAAACAAAACAACTTCTTCGAGCACACGTCGTCGGACGGAACAAGTTTTGGCAATCGTGTCCGCAGTTACTATGGCGGCAATGCAATTGCCGAGAACATCAGTGCAGGTTTGAATACTGCGATTGAGGTTGTGATGCAGTTGCTTGTTGACGATCAGCTATCCTCGCTCGGACACCGCAAAAATATTCTTGGTCAAAAGTATGTCGCCATAGGTGTGAAGAACACTACCCATCCTCGCTGGCGCTATGTCACAGTTCAAGATTTTGGTGACAAGGTGATTACGAGGATGGAGTAATAGTTACTACTTTACTGCGTCCCACAGTTTATCTTCCAATGCAGCGCGATCAAATTTCTTGATTTCGTCTGCGGAAGATACGCGGTCTTCATTATAGACTAATTCCGAGAGGAATTCTGGTGCGCGTTCGATGCCTTCGCCGAGGTTTACCATTACGACATCGCCGTCTTTGAGAAGTCCTTTCTTCAAAGCCTCAAAGTAGCCACCCATGCAGATTGCCGAGGCGGGGCCTATGCGTTCCTGTGTCTTGAAGGCGATGAGGCGTGCAACGTCGGCTGTCTTCGTTTCGTCGAAGCTGATAATTTCGCCGCCAGATTTCTTTGTGATGTCTGCAATGACGGGATATGTGCCAGGAATGCCTGTTGCAAGTGTCTGTACTTTTGTGGGCGGGTTCTGGAGTTTCGGGAAGTCCTGTTGCCAGCCTTCGGGGAAGTTGTTGGCTTTTGCTTTTTCCCATGCCTGTGTCATCGGGTCACAAAGGCTCGGTTGTACGGAAATGTAGCGCGGGCGAGTTTTCACTCCTATTGCTTCAACCTCGTCAAGTCCTTTTTCAACTGCAATCGGACCTGTGCCGCCGCTGAGAGCCTGGATGTAGGCTGTGGGAATTTTGCCGATGAGACGCAGCCATTCATATACCCATGTCTTTTTGGCTTCCACGCGGATTGGGTCGGTGTTGCCGATGGTCATCAGGATGTTGTTTTTGGATGTGAACTCGCCGGCAATTTTCTTGGCGAATGCATAGTCACCTTTACAAACTACGGCTTTCTCTCCGTATGCGCTCACGGATGCAATGTTCTCTTTCACAGCGTCTTCAGGCATGAAGACATAGAGGTTTATGCCTGCTTTCGCGAGGTAATGAGAGAATGCGTTTGCGGTGTTGCCGGTGCTTGCAACGGCGTATTCCTTTACTCCACATTCTTTCAGAACTGATGCGCCGAGTGTTCCGGCGATGTCCTTGAATGTGCGTGTTGCGTTGCTGAAGTTGTGGCGCATTACATAGACTTCGAGGTTGAGATTGTATTGTTTTTTGGCGAAGTCTTCGAGAAATTTCCATCGGTCGATTGGAGAAACGCCCTCGCCTGCCGAGATGATGTTTTCCTTGTTGTCAAGCGGCAGGAAGTCGAAGTAGTGCCACAGACTCTCCACATTTTCCTTGGTGTAGATCAGTGAGCGGAGCTTTTCGGGGTCTGTGTCGTACTTTGCGTCCACGAAGTTCTTGCCGCACTTGGGGCATTTTTGTCCGGCTTCAAACCATGCTTTGAAGTCGCCAATGTTGTGTCCGCAGTGTTTGCAGACGAAATGGTATTTGTTGCTCATTTTATTGATATTAGTTTTCGTTGTATTGTTGTTTCATTTTGGCTGCGCACTCGTCGGAGATGCGTGTCTTTTCAATCGCTGTCGCCGACTCCGGGTAACCTTCGCCTTTGCGCAGGAAACGGAGACCAGCCATGATGAAGTCTGGCAACGGACGCTCCGGGTCGCGTTTTTGGAGATTGATGCCCAGGCCGATTTTCGCAACGATTGGCACGTAGTAGGTCTCCACGAACTCAATGAGGTTGCCGTCTGGGTCTTCTATGTATGTGAAGTGTCCGGACGCACCGCCCATGTCGAATATTTTAGCCTCGGATTCGTATGCTTCGGGGTTTGAGTCGCATGTGAAATGACATCCCTTACTCTCGCAGTATTGTTTGAGTTCCTTCATGTTTCGGATGTCGTAGCATATCTGAATGAATCCCGGGTCGCCCCATAGGTGCGTCTCAAAGTCGTAGATTTTGCGAGGTTGGCGTTGTTCGGTGTCAATGAGTTGGATAAGCTCAATCTGGCTTTCATTCAAGAAGTTGCTGAACGGTCCTGTGCGCTTTATGGAGTGAGCGAGGAGCACGCGGCGGAATTTGTCTTCGCCGCCGGGGATTTTAGCAAAGTCGTCGAATGTGTCGGTCTTGTCGTACAACACTGTGTCGTAGCCGAGTATGTCTTTGTAGAAATTTATTGACTTTTCCATGTCGCTCACGCCGACTACTGCGCCATAAACTCCGCCGATTTTAGATTTTGTCTCGCGGAATACGACGTCACTTTCCACGATTTCAAAGAAGTTCCCGAACGGGTCTTTCATGAAGAAATGGTCTTTGCCCGCGAGGTTTTTGCTGAATCCTGAGAGCAGTAGTTCTGGGGCTTTGCTCTTGAAATAGAGGTATGCCGCAGCGACGTTTTCGGATTTGAGTTTTCCAATTGTCGTTCCGAGGTCGCCGAGCTTTATTTCGAATTGAGCGTATGTCGGTTTGCGTGAAGTATATTGCCATACTTCGAGACCGCCGCCGCCTTGCATGTTGTATGCGAGGATTGTGTGGCGAGTTTGAGGACGGTGAGCCGTGTATGGTTGCATCATTGATGCCTCGCCAGGCGCGTCGCTCAAGAGGACGTCCTGCCCGAAGTGTTGACGATACCAGTCCCATGCTACGTAAACGTCTTCGACGCCTACGCCAAGTTGTTGTATTCCGCTTATTTGAAATGCCATTTTTTTGATGATTTTGTGTTTATGCCGCAAATTTGCAAAAAAATATTCGGATTTTAAAATCTATTCGATATAAAAATGTATTATTGTTGTTTCTTGTCTTTTTCTTCCTCATTTTTACGCAGATGTCTGCGCCATAGGAACATCAATGCCGCTATGACTGTGAAAACATACATCGCTTTCGCTTCGTCAAAACCGAATTTGACGTTGCGGATGATAGCCACAATGAAGCACATTATGCCTGTGCATATCCACAGGATTTCCATGGGGTGTTTCTTTTGTTTCATTTTTCTTCCGATGCTTCTTCGTATTGTTCTTTAAGGCTTACGACGCCGTTGACGTCGAGGAATTTGTAGTTTTTGAACGCCATGTCGGACTCAAAGCCCTGCTTTCCGACGATTACCGAGCCGTCGGGGTCTGTGACTGTGACTTTTTTGACGGAGAAGACTTTTTTGCCGTTCTCGTCGCCAAAAATTTGCTCGGTGTTGAGTTTTGTGCCGTTGTCGTTTATGATTTCCACGTTTGTACGCGCCTCCCATAGTTTCTTTTTGGTGTAATAGACTGCATAACCCGAAGTCAGGGAACTTTGTGCCTTGAGTTGTTCGTCGTAGAAAATGACTTTCACTCCTTTTGGAAATTCCCAGTACGGCTGTTTCACTGATGAAAACTGGTCTAATATTGGCGCGTCGATGGTTGTCTGGAGGCGGTGCTGTGAGTAATATTTTGTGTGGAGGTCTTTTGTGGACATGTCGGCGAAGGTCTCGTCGATGTTGTAGTTGTCGAGAGATTCCATTTTCGTTGAGCATGAAGTAATCGCGGCAAGAGCCACGATTAATACATATTTGCCATTCGGGGTGCGCATACTCTATAAATCTTTAAATCAACAAATCAAAAAATAAATAATGCATAACGCATAATCAGTCATCCGTCGGATGCCCATTATGCATTATGCATTATGAACTATGCATTATGAATTATGCATTGATAAGATTTTTAGTAGAACCTTGCTGTTGTCGTTTCGCCGATCCAGCCGCCGATTGAGATGCTCATGCCGGGCGTGATGCTGTGCATGAATGCTTCTTCCTTTTTGGGGCAGGAGCCGATGTAGCGGTTGATGAGCTGCTGAGCCTCGTTTGCTACAGATGGGTCTGCGGCTTTTGCCTTCTGGAGATAGTCGATGACGAGCCAGTAGGTCTTGGACTTCTCAAAGCTGTCTTCGCCAACAGGGTTAGAGCCGTACAGCGTAGCGATGATGATGTAGGGAAGACCGTATTTGGGATTGAGGTTGATAGCCTCGCGTGCGTATGAGCGGGCATTTGCAACCTGGTTTTTCTTCTGGAGGAGTTTTGCGATCGAGCAGTTGTATTTTGCTTTCATCGTGTCTGTCTCAGCGAGGGAGATAGCCTTCTTGTAGTTGTCGATGGCTTCGTCTTCTTTACCCCTCTTTTCGAGCATCTTTGCAAAACCGAAGCAAGCGGTTTCTGTGGGGTTGCTTGCGATAACCTTTGAAACAGCGTCTTCGTAGAGTTGAGCGTCGGTACATTCCTTTGCGCTGAGGACTTTCACGATTTTGTTGCAGAGTTCGAGATCGTCGGGGTTCTCTTTGAATTTGCCGGAGAACGCCTTCACGAGTACGTCACATTGAGCTGCGGTGCTGTTTGAGAACAGACCGAGTACACCGCCTTCAACTTGTGCGCAGGTTGCGAGGTCGGCTTCAGCCTTTTGCTTTGCCTTGTCGTCGGCTGCTGCCGCGAGTTTTTCCTTGTCTTCAGCCTTTTTCTGTGCGAGGAGGTCGGAGAAGAGGAGGTATTTGTCCACAACTACCGATGCGTCAATCTTCTCGAGGTTGTACATGGCGATTACAGTCTGCATAGCGGTCTGGATGACTGCGTATTCACTGCTTTTGCCACCGAGGTCGATGGATTTCATGAGAATCTGGTAGGGAAGTTCCGGGTCTTTGCGGAATTTCTGGAGGTCAACGCCCTTGCGACCGAGGAGGTAAGCCTCGCCGTAGAGTTTGCTTGTAGCTGCGAAATATTTGATTCTCTGGTCATAAACCATCATCAGCGTGTCAACCCAAATCTGCTGCTCCTTGCCGTCTTTGGCGAGCTGCATTTTTTTCTTGACGATGTTCACGCCGTTTGAATATACGGTCTGTGAGCATTTGGGGTACTCTTTGAAAAGTATTGACCATGAAGGATATGCCTCTTCCCAAGCGTTCTGTTTGCAGTACTCCTGGAATGTGGACAGAACCCTGAGGCAGTTGTCCTGGTCAGCGCCGTACTGTTCTTCGCGCATGAGGTTTGACATTTTCTTTTGTTCAGCCCTGATAGCGTTTTTGAGGTCGCCGAGGGTTCCCGCTTTCTGCATGTCTTTGAGCGTCTTAGCGTCAAAGAACTGGAGTTCGGGCATTTCATTTACGCCGATGTGCTCGACGGTCGTGATTTCCTCGATGCCTTTGTTCATCTTTTTGTAGAGCTCCCTGTATTTGTCTTTGAGGGCAGGGTTGTAGGTCGTTGTCGGAGTGATGGCGAGTTCGCCCATTGTCTCCGGAAATTTTGCCTTCACGATGTCTTCTGCAGACTGAGCAAATGCGTTTCCTGCGAACAGGAGCGCTGAAAGACTGAAGGCTGCTGTGGTTATCTGAAACTTATTCATTGTTTTTATTATTTTTAGAGTTAAAAATTAGTTTACTGTTAATGGAATTTGCGTTTAACAAACCATATATCGTGCAATGTTGCATTGAAGTGTATCAGGAAGTATTTCTCTTCATACAGTCCGTTGTCGGTGGTTCCACGTTTGCCGAACTGAAGGTTGACGTTGAGCAGTAGTTGTTCGCGCTTTATCGGGAATCCGATTCCGAATGTCACGCCCTTGTCGTCGATTCCGTGTCCGTCGATTTGGAAGTAGGTCTGTTGTGAGTACGTTCCAATTCTATAGATGATTGTACGGTAGTATTTTGAAGAGTATTTTGAATTTACGTACTGCATACCAATGCCCATGTACTTGCTGTCACGCATTTTGCTTTTTGAGGCATCGTTTGGCAGTTCAAACCCGCTCCATTGTTGCGTGTGGTAGTCGGCGTTGATGGTGAGCTGTTCTGCAATCTCCACGGACGCTCCTATGCCGAAGCCTTTTGGCAGTTTGACCCTGTTTGAGGTAGTGTCGTTTTGGATTGTGTCGATGGATGCAGTGTAGTACGTGTCGCCGTTATAGCGGTATGAGAAGTACGTGTGCTGGTCGTCGATGAAGATTTCGTTACGCGCCTTGAGGTTCGCTTTTCCATTGAAGAACGCGCCCAATGAAATTCTGAGTGCGTCGCGGAGGCTGTCCTTGGCGGATTTGAAGCGTTTTTCAAACCTGAGTCCTATGTCGCCTTGCATTCCGTGCATGACGCGCTTGTCGTTCAGGTAGTATGTCGATTTGTATGGGTATTCTGTTCCGTTTATGACAAAGCCGTCACGTGCAATCGTGGAGGTCTGGTTGTGTTCAATGGAGCCGAATATCACGCTTCCGTTAAATCCTATCGAGAACATTTTCAGGAATTTGAATGCTGTTCCGATGGTGACTTTGTTGAGACCGCCTTCCCCTTTGTAATTTTTTGTGTATGGGTATTTCGTGCCTTCAAATACGTTTGTCGAGTCTGTGTATGATGCGGAGTAGCCTGTCGAGCTGTATGGCTTCAGTGAAAAGTTGAAAAACCACCACGGTTTTGCCGAGAATCCGCCTGCAAGGTATCTGAAAGTTGATTTGCAGGTTTTTTCTGACTCCGAAACGGACTTGGTGTTTGTATATTTTACGTCGAGCCCCACGTCGAACACGAATCGTTGGAGCGGAAGGTTTGTATTGCAGGCTGGGTTCACGGTGTTGATGTAAAGCATGTTGCTTTCAGCCGCCGTCGTGCCGCCCATCGAGATGTTGTGCCCTGTGCCCGGAAATGTGAGGTCGCCGATGCCGTAGCGTGTATATGGCGAGCCTGTGATGCTCTGTGCCGCTACTTCTGCGGCAGAAAGCATGAGTATCAGTGCGATAAGTTTAGTTTTCTTTAAGTACATTGTAGTTTAATATTCTATTTAGGCCAATCGTTACTAAATTTGGCTCTGCAAATATCGTGTTTTTTAATTTCTTAGACAAATAAATACTGCTTCCTCCGGTTAAAATTATGTTAGAATTAACATTTTTTTTCTCAAATTGGCAAATATAGCCCTCAATTTCATGTATGATTCCGTTGATGACGCCGTTGCTGAGGGCTTCTGCTGTCGAGAGTCCGAAGGTGTCGGTGGTCTGCGGCTCGGTTATGAGGGGTAGTCGCGATGTGAAGTCATGAAGGGATTTGAATCTTATGTCTATGCCCGGGGAGATGTTTCCGCCCATGTATTCTCTGCCGTCTTTTATGTAGTCGTAGGTTATTGCTGTGCCGGCGTCGATGACAAGGCAGCTTGAGCCTGGGAATATGACGGTTGCTCCGACGGCGGCTGCGAGGCGGTCTTTGCCGAGGGTTTCGGGTGTTGAATAGCGGTTTATGATGGGTATGGGGGTTTCTGATGTCAGTTTTACCACTTTGCCCGGTATGTTTTTTATGGCGGCATAAACTTGGTGGTATGGCAGCGACACGGAGGACATGATGCAGTTTTGGATCGAAAAACTTTCTAATGCCTCTCTTATCATCTTTACTGTCGTGATGATTTCAGATTCGGTTTTATCACTGAAAATCAGCCCGTTGCCGTCATAAATGGCAAGTTTGCTGGTGGTGTTCCCTATGTCGATTATTAAATTCATCATTAAAAAATATTTAAATGTGTTTTTTTTTCGGTTGCAAGTTACTAAATTTGCAGCAAGATTGCAACATCCAAATATTACTTTAAATATGGCAAAAAAAATACTTATCGTAGAAGACGACAAGATGCTTTGCACGATTTTCCAGATGTTCATCCAGGAGCTTGGTTATGAAATATCTGGTGTGGCGCGTACTGGGGAGGACGCCCTCAGACATATTGGCGAGAGCCCAGACGTTGATTGTATCCTTATGGACATACAGCTCGACGGCGACCTCGACGGCATTTCCACAGCCCGCCTCATTGGGCAGAAGCGTTGGATTCCTGTAATTTTTGTTTCGGGCACGACGGCGCCGGAGGTTGTTCAGTCGGCGGCGATGAACAATGTGTATGGTTTCATCACCAAACCTATCTACCGTCAGAATCTCGGTGTTTCCATCGAGTATGCCTGCGCGAAGTGCGCTTTGGAGAAGTCTATTCGGTAATCCTGATTCCCACTAACGAGAGGTCGTCTATCTGGATCGCTCCGAACAACCAGTCGTTTATGATGTTGGTTATGTTCCGTTTTTGGACTTCGCATGGCAGGGCGTAGTTGCTCTTGAAGAATTCTATCAGGCGTTTTGACATGAACTTCACGCCTGAAAATCCTATCTGGCTTGGTATTCCGTCTGACGACATGTAGATCATGTCGCCTTTCTTCGTGTCTTCTATTATTGTGTTGAATGTCGAGGACTCGTTGATGTGGCGTCCTACGGGCATCCTGTCGCCCCTCAAACGTTTTACTTCGCCGTCACGCGCGATATATAGGTTCTGGTATGCTCCCGCGAATCGGAGTTTGTGGTTGTATTTATCGTATGCCACGATGGACATGTCCATTCCGTCGGCTGTGGAGAACGATTCTTCGCCCCTTGCGATTGCTTCGGCGACTTCTTCATCGTTTGAGAGTGCTTGTTTTACGTATTCGCGCATCATGTCGAGTATGATTCCGGGCATGATGTCTATTTCCGGGTTTCGGAGGAGTTCTTTTATTGCTGAGATGCCGAGCATGCTGAGGAATCCGCCCGGCACGCCGTGTCCTGTGCAGTCGCCGAGTACGAAGATGTCGAGTCCGGCGTTTTGTGTTGCATAATAGAAGTCGCCGCTCACAATGTCTTTGGGTTCGTAATATACAAAGTGGTCGGGGAAGATGCGGCGGATGTGGTCTTCGCTTGGCAGGGCGGCGTTCTGTATGTGGCGTGCGTACCTGATGCTCTGGAACATGATGAGATTTGCACGCTCGGAAGCCTGCCGCTGTTCTTCGATTGTGTTACGCTGTGTCATGATTTCTTCCTGCTGGAATTTCAGCTGTTCGTTTTTGCTTTGGAGTTCGTTGACATTGCTGCGTTTGCGAAGGAAGGCGCGGATAATCAGTATGAGCGCGATACCACCTATTATAATAATAGTGATGGAAAGTATGTTTATTATACGCTGCCGATCCATGATTTCTTCGTTGTGCGTGTTAATGGTTTCCTGTTCGCTTTTTAGTTCTGCGATTTTCACGTTTGAGGCGAACTCCACGCTCTGCATCAGGGAGCTGTCGTTCATGTATTCGTCGCGGTATATGTTGTATTGGCGCAGGTCGTTGTATGCCTGTTCATATTCTTGCATTGCGGCGTTTGCCTGTGATGCGATGTGGTAAATGTCCATTTTATTCGCCGCCCACATTGTGTCTGTGACATGCTGTTTGAGCTGGTCTGTGATGTCCACTGCCGCTTTGTAGTCCCGCGAGTAGTAGGATATTCTGGCTTTGTCTATCATGGTCAGCGCAATGTTGTCGGTGTCGTTGTTGTCTTTTGCGATTTGGAGGGCTTTGTTAAGGAACTCAAATGCGGCTAAAATGCGCCATGACTGTCGGTCTATCCTATATAAATTTGTCTGGATTTCGGCTTTGAGCCTGTAGTATTCAAAATATTCGTTCTGAATGTTTATGTTGTTGCCTTTTATTGCGGATAGGAAGATTGGCACAGAATCGAGGGACGCTTCGAGTTCCGTCAGTAGTGGCAGGTCGTCTTTTGTGTTTTTGGCGAGTCTAATTTTTGCGTCCACGAGTATGCAGATGTCTTCGGCAAGGCTGAAACTGTCTTTTATGGCGCGGTCGATTGCGGTTGCGAATTTGATGTTTTGTTCGGCGGCGGTGATGAGCCTCAGGTTTGCACATTCGGTGCCTATGTTTCTGTAGATTCTTGATATGTTTGTGGAGTCGTGGATGGCTTTGAAGAACACGAGCGCTTTCTGGTAGTTTTGGAGCGATGAGCGTGTTTCGTTAGTCATATAAAAGGTGTTGCCCAATCCTAAAAGCGCGTTAGCCATCATGCTTGTGTCGTTCGCTTGTTCTGCAAGGTCGTACATCTGGTTGAAATAAGTCTTTGCAGAGTTGTATTTGCTTTGGTTGTATGTTGCTTTTGAGATGTGGTGATATGCCTGAAGCCATTTTGTGGTGTCTTTTTTCTTGGCGGCTTCTTTTTCGAGGATTTGGGCATATTTGAGCGTCGTGTCGCTGTTTCCAGTGTTGTTTATTTTGTCTAAATACTCTTGCAGCGGGTCATTTTTGTCTGTTGAGGGCGCTATACTATCATGCCGTGCCGCCACAGAGGATGGCACGACAACGTTTTTGCCTGTCGCATTGTTAGTAAATATAAACGCTAAAATGCTTATAATCAGAAATTTGACCATTCGGTTATTCTGCCTTGTTCAACGTTCAAAATTAGTAAGAATTATTTTTATTTGCAACTTTTGTTGTGTTATTTTGATATATTTTATTAGTTTTGCATATTATTTCTGTTTATAGACGATTATGGATTTCAAAATTGTGTCGGAGTTCAAGCCAACCGGCGACCAGCCGGAGGCTATACGCCAGCTCACCGAGGGTGTGAGGCGTGGCGACAAGTGTCAAATATTAAAAGGTGTAACCGGGTCGGGCAAGACTTTCACTATCGCCAACGTCATTCAAAACGTCGGCAAGCCTGTCCTTGTGCTCAGCCATAACAAGACGCTCGCGGCGCAGTTGTATGGTGAGTTCAAGAGTTTTTTCCCGGAGAACGCCGTGGAGTATTTTGTATCTTACTATGACTATTATCAGCCCGAGGCGTTCATCCCCTCGACAAACACTTATATAGAAAAGGACTTGTCCATAAACGACGACATCGAGAAACTCCGTATGTCGGCGGCGACGGCGTTGCTGTCGGGACGTAGGGACATAATCGTCGTGTCGAGCGTGAGTTGTTTGTATGGTATCGGCAACCCTGAGGATTTCCATGCCAACATTGTGCATTTCAATCGTGGAGAGAACCTCGGGCGCACAAATTTGTTGCGTATGTTGTCCGAAAGCCTCTACAGCCGCAACGAGATTGATTTTAAGCGTGGAACGTTCCGCGTAAAGGGCGACACTGTGGATGTTTTTGTTGCATACGACGACTACGCCTACCGCATCCGTTTTTGGGATGATGAGGTTGATGAAATCATAAAGTTCGACCCTGAAACGAATATGACGATTGAAACGTGTGATTTTTGCATCATCTATCCCGCCAAAAATTTCATCACGTCCCAAGACCGACTCAATGCCGCAATGCAACAAATTCGCATTGATTTGGGTTTGCAGATTCAGTTTTTCAAGGATGAAGGCAAGTCCCTCGAGGCAAAGCGCATAGAAGACCGTGTTAACAATGACCTCGAAATGTTACAGGAACTTGGTCATTGTCAGGGTGTTGAGAACTATTCACGGTATTTCGACGGTCGCAAGCCTGGCAGCCGTCCGTTCTGCCTGTTGGACTATTTCCCCGATGATTTCCTGATGGTCATTGATGAGAGCCATGTCACTCTCGGACAGATTCATGCAATGTATGGCGGCGACCGTAGCCGCAAGGTCAATCTTGTTGAATATGGTTTCCGACTTCCGGCGGCGTTGGACAACAGGCCGTTGAAATTCACTGAGTTTGAGGACTTGTGCCAGCAGGTTATTTACCTGAGCGCGACTCCTGCGGATTATGAACATGAAAAATGCGGCGGTGTCGTTGTCGAGCAGATGATACGCCCGACTGGACTTCTCGACCCGCCAATAGACGTGCGCCCGACGCTCAATCAGATAGACGACCTGATGAATGAAATACAGGAGGTTGTAAAGCGCGACGAGCGTGTTATGGTCACCACACTCACCAAGCGCATGGCGGAGGAGCTCACGAAATATCTTCTCCGCATGGACATCCGTGCAAAATACATTCATAGCGATGTGGACACTTTGGAGCGCATTGAAATCATGGACGGACTTCGTGCCGGCACGTTTGATGTGCTTGTGGGTGTAAACCTTCTCCGCGAGGGTCTCGATGTGCCGGAGGTGTCGCTTGTGGCGATTTTGGACGCTGACAAGGAAGGTTTCTTGAGGTCGGCGCGGTCGCTCACTCAGACTGCGGGTCGTGCTGCGCGTAATGTGCATGGACGTGTTATAATGTATGCAGATGTTATGACGGACTCCATGCGTGACACAATCGACGAAACAAACCGTCATCGCAGTATCCAGATGCAGTACAACGATGAGCATGGCATCACGCCTACGCAGATTCGCAAACAGTCTGCCGGCATCCTGATACAGCGTGGAGACACTGAAAATGTCTTCAAGGACAATCCCTCTGCCACTGCAATGCCCAAGGCCGCCGAGCACGAGACCAAGTTCCTCTCCAAACGCGACCTCGAGCGTATGGTGCGTGAAACCCGCCAGGAGATGGAACGCGCCGCAAAAAAACTCGACTTTGTTACGGCTGCAAGCCTGAGGGACAAAATGTTTGAGTACCAGAAGGCATTGGAGGAGAGAGAATGATGTAAAAAATCCTTTCATTTTTTCTTTGCAAAATCAAAAGAAAAACGTACTTTTGCACAAAATTTACCTTAGTGTTTAATAATTAAACGACAGAATGGGGCGCAAAAAAATAGAATACGTATCGCCTATCGAAAAGGTTGTGAACTTTTTCCAAGACGAAAAGGTCAAGTTTATCATTGGGCTTCTGCTTATGCTGCTGACCGTCATATCAATGCTTGGCTTTTTTTCATACCTGCTTACATGGAAGGAAGACCAGAGCAAGTTTGAAGTCGGTATATTCCGTTTCATATTCAATGGTGACATCGAGGTTGCTAACAGTGGCAGTAAAGCCGGTGCTTTGCTCGCTCATATTTTCATCCACAACCTCTTTGGCATACCTTCATTCGCTTTTTTATGGCTCTTTTCGCTTGCAACATTGAAGATTTTCAAGTACGAGCCTGTACCGTTTTGGGCCGCTGTCAAACATACGGTGATATGGATGGTGTGGTCATCGGTGTTCCTTTCACTGATATTTGGCAACGATTCATTCTTCTTCGGCGGCGTGTTCGGCTATGAAGTGGATCGTTGGTTTGAGTCTGTGATTGGTAAGTTTGGCACCATATTGTTCCTCTTGATTTGTGCCGGTGCCATCATCATGGCGACGTTTGAAAATTCTGTAAGTTGGGTAAAAATCTTTGGCGACGACCTCCGCCGTCATCGCAATATCAAAAACGCCTGGACTACTGCAAACACATTTGCAAAGTCGATGACAGAGACTCAAAGGCTCAATGCTGAAAGGCAGCAGGGCAACTCCACATCGCGTCCGCGTCCCAAAAATGAAGACAATGATAATTATGACGACGTTATTTTTGAGGACGACAACCGTGGTGACGATAATATGCTTAACAGCCCCATCAACACTCCAAATCAGGGCGGCAACAAGGGCATTGGAGGGTTTGTGCGTGATATGTTCTCCGGTGGCAAGGATTATGTCGGCAAGGATCAAAAAATTGATTTCAATGAACCTCGACAGCCTCAACAGACGCAGCCTCAACAGCCTTCGGTATCTTCACGCCGTCAGGATTCCACAGAGCCAACCGGACCAAATTCAATAACAGAACGTTATGTGTTAGGTGGTGATAATTCCGCAAACACTCCTAATGACAACAATGATGGCATTGACTTCGAGGTTGAGGACACAACGGATGAAGTTGATGAAAAGGACGTGCAGTTTGATGCTCCCGACCCTGACGTTCAGCCGTCGGAAGTAACGCCCGGCTCGACGTCATTTTCTGCGACTGCGACAGGTGGCGATGGAGATTCGATGCCGCTTGAAGTGGAGACAAACCACGACATCACAGTCTCGGACATCAGCAATCTTCCGCCTTACGACCCCACGCTCGACCTGTCAGACTACAAGTTGCCTTCAGTGTCGTTGCTCAATCACCTCGACAACAAAAAGACCGTTTCCGATGCGGAACTCACTGAAAACAAGACTAAGATTGTCAATGTTTTGAAGGACTTCCGCATTAAACTCATAAAGATTAAAGCCAATATCGGACCCACGGTTACGCTCTATGAGTTGACCCCTGCGCCGGGTGTGAAAATCTCCAAAATCAAGAGCCTTGAGGACGACATAATGATGAACCTCAAAGCCACAGGTATCCGTATCATCGCGCCAATCCCTGGACGTGGCACGGTCGGTATAGAAGTGCCAAACAAGAATCCTGAGATTGTCACGATGGAGTCATTGATAACTTCTGCGGCGTTCCAGAATAGCAAATATGAACTTCCGCTCGCAATCGGAAAGACCATCAGCAATGAGAGTTACGTCATCGACCTCACAAAATGTCCCCACTTGCTCGTCGCCGGTGCTACTGGCCAGGGTAAGTCTGTCGGTCTTAATGCAATCATTGCGTCCATACTCTACAAAAAGCATCCGGCGCAGGTGAAGTTTGTGCTTGTTGACCCGAAAAAGGTGGAGCTCACACTTTATAAAAAGATTGAAAAGCACTATCTCGCTAAATTGCCCGAAAGTGAGGACGCAATCATTACCGACGTCGAGAAGGTTAAACAGACCCTCAATTCACTCACGGTAGAGATGGACAACCGCTACGACCTTCTCAAAGAGGCTGAGTGCAGGAACATAAAGGAGTACAACGCAAAGTTCATCGCCCGCCGTCTCAATCCTGAACGTGGACACAAGTTCCTACCTTATATAATAGTGGTGATAGACGAGTTTGCTGACCTCATCATGACAGCTGGCAAGGAAGTTGAGAAACCGTTGGCGCGTATTGCACAGCTTGCCCGTGCAATTGGCATACATCTGATTGTCGCCACGCAGCGTCCTACCACAAACATCATCACGGGTACAATCAAGGCGAACTTCCCATCACGTATTGCGTTTAAGGTTTCGTCCGCCGTCGATTCAAAGACCATCCTCGACACAACCGGCGCCAACCACCTCATTGGACGTGGTGACATGCTCGTGCAGTATGGCGGCGACGGCATCACGCGACTTCAGTGTGCATTCATCGACACGCCCGAACTCGAGAAAATCACCGAATACATCGGTTCTCAACGTGGCTACCCGACGACATACGAACTCCCCGAGCCTGACATCGAGGTTGGCGACGAGGCGGAGGCCATTGACCTTTCAAAACGTGACTCCATGTTTGAGGAGGCGGCACGCATCATTGTCTCCACTCAGCAGGGCAGCACGTCAATGCTACAGCGCAAACTTGAAATCGGCTACAACCGTGCAGGCCGTATCATGGACCAACTCGAAGCGGCTGGCATCGTTGGACCCGCCGAAGGCAGCAAGCCGCGCAAAGTCTATATCGACTCAGAATACGCCCTCGAACAGTTCATACAGAACCTTGACCGCTCATTGTAAAAAAAATTTTCATAACTTTGCCGCCATTGCAACCATAAAAGCAGTAGCAAACATAAACAATATCAAACCATGAAAATCACAAAAGTTTTATCAGCAGCAATAATGGGATTGTTCCTTGCAGCCCCCGCAATGGCTCAGGACGCCGATTCCCACGATCCTAACGCCAAGAAAATCCTTGACAAGGTTCAGTCCACCACGCAGAGCTACCAGACGCTCCGCGCATCCTTCGACTGGACTCTCGAAAACAAGGCGGAAAAGACAAAGGACTCTAAGAGTGGCTTCATGTTCCTCAAAGGTGGAAAGTATAAACTCATCCTCGCCGGCACGGAGATGTTCAGCGACGGCACCACCATGTGGACATATTCAAAAGACGCCAATGAAATCACAATTTCCGAAGTGGAGGAAGACGACGAGAGCATCATCAGCAACCCCACAAAGATATTCGACCTCTATCAGAAAGGCTTCAAATACGCCCTCAAAGGCGTGGAGACGCGCGAAGTGAAGGTAAAGAAGGACGGCAAGATTGTTAATCAGAAGATGGACTGCCAGATTATCGACCTCTACCCTGAAAAGCCCAAGGGCAAGGAATTCCACACCGTGGAGCTTGTCATCATGAAAGAGACTGCGCAGATTGCCGTCATCACAATCAAGTTTAAGAACGGCAGCGAGCAGATAATCGAAATCACCGAATACAAGCCCAACGCTACAATGGCGGACGCTCTCTTCACCTACGATCCGGCGAAGTACCCCGGTGCGGAAGTGAACGACATGAGGTAGCCTTTCATGCCATACTTATATCGAACCATAAAAAGGGTTGCAATCCGAGACATGATGCGGATTGCAACCCTTTTTTAGGGCTATTTGACAGAAAATCAAAAAAAAAGCAAAAAAAACTATCAAAAAATTTTATATATCATGCAAAAACCCTTATATTTGCAGTCGGAAAAAATAAAAAAAACGTATTAATAAAAATATTCAAAAAAATGACAAAAGCAGACATCGTAAACGAGATTTCCAAGAACACGGGAATTGAGAAAGTAACTGTTCAGAAGGCTGTTGAGGCATTCATGGACACAATCAAAGATGCGTTGGTTGCAGAGAAGAACGTATATCTTCGTGGATTCGGCAGCTTCGTGATCAAGAAGAGGGCTCAGAAGACAGCACGCAACATCTCCAAGAACACCACTATCGTGATTCCGGAGCACAACATCCCCGCATTCAAGCCTTCAAAGGTTTTCGTGGGCGAGGTTAAGGACAAGAAGAAATAATTGTCCACCACCGCAATTTGTCATCTATTTAAGATAGTCAACTTTATTTAATTAACACAAAAACACTAAAAATGCCAAGCGGAAAGAAGAGAAAACGCCACAAGATGGCTACTCACAAGCGCAAAAAACGTCTGCGCAAGGACAGGCACAAGAAGAAATAGTCTCTTGTACTTCCCCTAACTCTATTACCTCTGTATCATACAGATAAACTAAAACTGATACTAAGTGGACAACGGACAAGTAACTAATGATTTAGTTGTAAATGCTACAGAGTCGGAAGTGATACTGGCGTTGCTTGAAGACAAGCGGCTGGTAGAAATTCACAAGGAGAAGAGGAACAGACGGTTTTGTGTTGGTGACATCTATTTAGGAAAAGTGAAGAAAATAATGCCGGCCCTTAACGCCGCCTTCGTCGATGTTGGATTCGAGAAGGATGCATTCCTGCACTATCAGGACTTAGGGCCGCAATTCTCCACTTTGCACAAGTACATTCAGGTCGCCATCGACAACCCTAAGAACCTCAAACCCCTCCAATCCATCAATCTGATGCCCGAAATCAACAAGAAGGGCAAGATTACCGAGCAACTCTCGTCTGGTCAGAGGGTAGTTGTTCAGATTAGCAAGGAACCGATTAACACCAAGGGACCGAGGCTCACCTCCGAGATCTCTATTGCGGGCAGGAACCTCGTGTTGCTGCCTTTTTCAGACAAGGTGTCGGTTTCCCAAAAGATTAAGTTGAAGGAAGAACGCGAAAGGCTTAGGCAACTCATACAGTCCATCAAGCCAAAGAATTACGGCATCATCGTGCGCACCGAGGCGCAGAACCGCCGTGTAGCAGTCCTTGACGCTGAAATTAAGTCGCTCGTCGAGAAATGGGAGATGGCTTTGAAGTCTATGGCGGGATGTTTCCCCCCGAAATTGCTCGCCGGTGAAATGGACGCTACATCGACAATACTCCGCGACACTTTGAACAACTCGTTCAACAGCATTGTCGTAAATGATCCGGCTCTCTATCATGAAGCCAAGTCGTTCATCTGCGACATTGCGCCGGAGCAGGAAAAGATTGTAAAGCTTGATACAGACAAGACGCCGATTTTCGACCGTTACTTCAACATCAACAAGCAGATCAAGCTCCTTTTTGGAAAGACCGTCACGTTCAAGAACGGTGCTTACCTCATCATGGAGCATACGGAGGCACTTTTTGTTATTGATGTCAATAGCGGCAACCGCGCAAGCAACACCGACCAGGAGTCAAACGCGCTTGACGTTAACCTTGCAGCAGCCGATGAAATCGCACGGCAACTCAGGCTCAGGGATATTGGTGGAATAATCGTGGTCGATTTCATCGACATGCATAAGAATGAAAACAAAAAGGAACTCTATGACAGGATGCGTCAGGCAATGTCCAAAGACAAGACCAAACACAACATCCTGCCACTCAGCAAATTCTGCCTGATGCAGATTACAAGGCAGCGCGTTAGGCC
>JAGCRY010000029.1 GCA_017964465.1 Bacteroidales bacterium
CGACACAATCCAAACAATCAAAGACTTGAAGGAAGGAATGGAATTGAACGGCATTGTCACCAACGTCACAAATTTTGGCGCGTTTATTGATTTAGGTATCCATGTAAACGGACTTATCCACGTTTCACAAATGGGTGGCACGCGCCGCAATCCTGTCAATCCCGCCAACATCCTCAAAATCCAACAGCAAGTGAGGGTGAAGGTGCTTTCCATCGACGTCAACCGCGAGAGGATTGGATTGGCACTGGTGAAATAACAAATATAAAAAATGCTCAGACGCGCAATTACATTGTTTCTACTCCTGATGATGCCGCAACTGACATTCAGCCAGGAGATTGATGATGAAGAAGGCGACGATGGCGAATATGCCGTCGATAGCCTTCTGCGCGTTTACGCACTTGCAAAAAGCGACACATCGAGGTTGAGGCTTTGTTATGAAATCGCCAAAGAGTCAAACAATGTTGACATCGTTGACAAATATGCAATGGAAGGCATTTCATTGTTCAGTGGCACGGATTCCATCATGCTTGCAAAATTGTACCAATATTACGCCTGGTCGCAGAGTTACCGTGAAAACTTTGAAATCTCTGTCCAATACTATAAGAAGGCAATTTCCTTGTATGAAAAGTATGAACTATACAGCGAAATGTGCACCAGTTATAACAACATGGGGACGGATTATTATGACATGAAGGACTATTCAAACGCATGGAAATCACTATACAAAAGCCTAAACATCGCTCAAGAACATTGCGACACGATTGACATTTGCTATTGCTACAGCCAAATCGCAAACCTCTACACTGCAAACAAGATGTTCGTACAGGCGCAGGAAACGGCACTAAAGTCGTTTGAGATTGCCATGGAAACCAACCAAAACGGAGAAATGGGCGACGCAGCTTCCTTGTTGTCAGGCATTTATGACGAAGACGACTCAACATCCATCAGGACGGCAATCGGATGGGGAATGAAATCCGAGGTTTATTTGGGCATGGTCGCCGACACCGATGATTATTTTGGCACAAGGCTGACTGACACCTACGGCAACCTGATTGTGCTGTATAAAACACTTCACGACCTCACAGGCAACAAAATCTATGTGGATTCAGCCGCCTTCTACCTGTCAATGCTCAAAGATTACGCATCAAAAAATGAATTTCACGACGACAAATTATTCATTCTCATAAACACCATCCATGTAAAACACGCCAAAGGCAAATACAAAGAGGCTTTGTCAGACCTCCAAAAGGCTGAAAACATCATGAAGGAAGGCGGATATGGATACTACAAGATATGGCTTTATAAAGAATATTACATCATCTACAAAATGCTCGACGACATTCCTAACGCGCTGAAATACTTTGAAATGCACCAAGAAATCGTTGCCGAAAACAACAACATGCAGGCGGCGATGGAGGCTGCGGCTTTTGATGCGCGGACAAGCGTGGAGGAGGAAAACCGAAACATCATGAACGACAAGCGGCTCAAGATTGAAGAACTTGAGGCGTCGCGTGAACACTATCAAAAAACCTCGACGACAATCGGAATCATTATCGCTACATTCCTGACGATTATCATTGTCATTTTCCTCATGCTCCGTCACGCCCGCGAGACAAACGCCACATTGTCCTACCACAGTGAAGAAATTCAAGTTCAACAAGAGATGATTCTCATGGAAAGCGAAAATCTCGTCGATAAGCACAGAAAAATCCTTCAAAGCATGAACTACGCACGCCGCATCCAAATGGCGACGATTTGCAGCGATGAGGAGCTTTTAGAGGTTTTCCCGAGCGCAATGTATTGTTACAGGCCGCGCGAACTTGTCAGTGGAGACTGGTACTGGGCTATGAAAATCGGCTCAAAAAAAGTACTCGCCGTGGGCGGCAGTGCGCGTCATGGAGTGCCGGGCGCATTGGTTGGAATGTTGACGCTCAATGCACTCAAAGACACTTTGGGGCAGATGTCCCCAATGTCGCCGGCGTCCCCGAGCGCAATATTGAGGACTGTCCGCTCAAAACTCCCCGAAGCCGCAAAAAGCAACAAAGCCGGAGCCACGCTCTGCATTTTTTCGCACAACCGCATCAAATTCGCCGCCATTAACCAGAATGCAATGCTCATAAAGGACGGCGAGCCAATCTTGATGAAAGGCGACCAGAACAAGGACGAATTTTATAACGTTCAGACCGGAGATTTCATCCTTGTATATTCGGCATCGACAAAACGAGAATTGCTTTCCATAACGCCAGACCCAAACATTTTCTGCATGGAAATGTCACGGCTCTCCACGGAAGACCAGATGAAACACATCAACAAAGTTTTCCTGCGACACCGGCAGTCTGAGGACTTGACGGTCGTAACTGTCAAATTATGAAGAAGTTGAAGACGAAGTTTTTATACATATTACTCCTAATCGCCACATCCTTTGCCGCCCGCGCCCAAGAGCCAGGCATCGAGGATGCGGAACGTTGTCTCAAAAATGCAAAGCAATCCTTCAACCCCGACACAGTGCGCATGTACGCCGACACTGCATATTCAATCGCGCTCCGTCTTGGGGACAAACGCCTGATTGCACGTTCGCTCGACAACCTTGCATGGGCATCTTTCGCAAACATCCAGCACGACTCCGCCATCGACTACTATAAACAGGAACTCGCCGTTGCGCTAAACATTGAAGACACGTCCCTGACAGCCCACGTGTATTGCAACCTCGGAATTTGCTACCAGTACCATGACCAGTATTATGAAATGTGGAACAATTTCCGACAAGCCGCCGACCTCTACGCAATCCTCGGCGACACTGCAAACCTGAGCTGGGCTATTTGCTCCATGGGGTCTTCATACGCCGAAATGGACATGTTCGACAAGGCGAAGGAATTGTACAGGGAGGCTTTGAGTCTTGTTGAAAAATCCGGCGACACGACCGAAATCGGGGCTGTTCTCCATAGCATAGCCGACTGCACCTCACTTCAATATTTCCACAGGTCAGGATATGACGTAATCGACAGCTTGAAAGTTGCAATGACGCAGTTCCACACCGCCGCCTCAATCCTGAAAAAAGCCCCCGAAGAGACCTTCAGATACGCCCAGAACCTTATCGGAATGGCGCGTTGCTACATCTGCCTTGCAAGCCTGATGAACCGCACGGACTATGCAGACAGTTGTGACGTGTGCCTTGCCGAATATTGGAACGACTATAAAAATGACAAGGACTCTTCACGCATACTGAGGTCAAAAATGATAAAAATCCAGTCATTGATTTTCAGGAAACAATTCACGAAAGCCCTGCCCGCCTTGGAGAGCATAATCCCAAATTTCATGGACAACCGCCACATCCTGCAACTATCTGAGGTTTACAGGCTTATGTCGATTTGCTACAAGTCTCTCGGAAAATATAATCTCGCACTTGAATATGGTGAAAAACATTTAAGTTACCATAACAAGACCCATGATGACGAAACGATGAAACACATCTCAAATTTCGCCGCACAGACCGAACTCTACAATGTCAGGAAAGACCACGACGCCTATAACAGACGCCAACAGGAAATCCTCGACACCGAACAGTCCCAACAAAGGAAATATTATGCCCTCATGTCGCTCGCGGTTTCGGCTGTAATTGTTCTCGCCTTGCTCGTCAGCATCATGCTCTACCGCCGCCAGCAAATGAACAAGCTACTCAGGCGTGGAAACGAGACACGCGCAGCATTGAACGACGAGTACATGAAGCAACTGAAAGCCGTCGCGGACGCCCAGGACATAATCGTGGACAGCGTTGAATATGCCTCCATAATTCAATCCGAGACAATCGGCAGCGTGTCAAAAGTCAAAGAAATGTTCCCCGACAGTTTTGTGTATTTCCGCCCGAGGGACATCGTGAGCGGCGACTGGTACTATACGGCGACCGTGAATGACCACAAAATGATTGTCACGGCGGACTGCACGGGACACGGAATCCCGGGCGCGGTGTTGAGCATGTTGGGCGTGGGAGCTTTGAAGGACATCATAAACGAACTCGTCACCAATGATGAAAACGTCATTCCCGGCGTCGTTTTGGACAGGATGCGAGTGTTAGTGAAAAAGGCTCTCAATAAAAACAAGGACACCGAAAACGCCATTGTGGACGATGGAATGGACATGACGATAATTGTGATACCGCCGGAAGGCTCGGTACTCCTTTTCGGGGCTGCAAACCAGAGCGCAATCATTGTCCATAAGGGCGAGGCAAAACGCATGAAAGGCGACATTAACTCAATCGGAAACAACATCCGTGAAAAGGAACATTTCACGACAATCACGGCCGAAATTTCGGCTGGCGACACTGTGTATATGTTTTCAGACGGCGTTATCGACCAAATCACAAACATCAACCCCGAGTCCTCAACACATACCACGCGCAAATTTTCATTCAAACAGCTGATTGCATTCGCCGCCGAAAACTACTCAACGCCAATGGACCAGCAACTCCCAAAATTCAAAACCAGAATTGACAACTGGACTGGCACAGCGCCTCAATTGGATGACAGGTTGCTGATTGGGTTTAGACTCTGATGCCTATCAGGGTCATGTCGTCAACTTGGATGTTGTCGCCTTTCCATTCGAGGATTTTGTCTTCCAAGATTTCATACTGTTCCTCACATGATTCTAAAGCGATGTCGGACAAAAGGTTAAGAAGCCTTTCACGCATGAAGCGTTTACGTTTTGGACCGCCAATCTGGTCTTGGATGCCATCGGAGAACATGTAGAGCATGTCGCCCTTCATGAGTTTTGTAGTTAGCGTCCTAAAATGCTCTTTTTCACGCACATAATAGCCGATTGGCATGTTGTCGCCCTTGAGTTTGATGATTTCGCCGTTGCGGACGATGTAGGCGACTTGGTTTGCAGTGGCATAATGGAGCGTCAAGTTCTCCATGTCAAAACTGCAAAATGTCATGTCCATACCGTCATCAAGGAAACTTGCGTCGCGGCTGGAAAGTGAAGATTTGATGAACGTCCTCATCTTGTCGAGCACCTCGCCCGGGTTTGCGGCGTCCTCCTCAGTGCTGCAATATTCCTTCAAACCTGAAATTCCAAGCATTGACAAGAACGCGCCCGGAATGCCGTGACCCGTACAATCCGCAATGACCATCACCAAATATTTGCCGCACCTGACAGCCCTATAAAAGTCTCCACTTACCATGTCGCGCGGATTGAAAAACAGAAAACTGTCGGGGAACAACTTGCGGATGTCAGAGAGTGAGGGGATTGTGGCGCGTTGGATGCGGCGGGCGTAGTCAATGCTCGAAAACAGTTTGTCATTGACCTCCTCTACCTCTTTCATCTGTGAAATTATGACGTCCTTCTGCGTGGCGATTTCGTCCTTCTGGCTGTTCAAAATAGAGTTTTTTTCGGAAAGTTCCTTATTGGAACGCTTTTGCGACCGTGCAGTACGAAACAGCACAATAATAAGAATCGTGCCCAAACTCATGACAAGAACGAGGGCTAAAATTGTAGTTCCGAGTTGCTTCCTTTCGGCTTCTGCCGTTTCATAGTTTGCATGCTCAATCGCCGTCGCCTTCTCCGCCTCCGCCTTCGCAATGGCGCGGGTGTTGCCCTCGCTGTTGATTTGACGTTGGAGTTCATTGGCGATGCGGCAGTGGTTCAATGCCTCCTTGTAGTCGCCGATTCGCTCATAAAGGGCTGAAATGTTCAAGTGATACGCCAAAGCGTGGATTTTGCTTTGATTGAAAAATGTACTTTCGTCCTGCATGAAATCCAAAGCCTCCTTGAATTTTCCGACGTATGTGAGGTACTTTACATACACCTGTGACGCGAGCGCATGAGAAAAATTGCCAAATCCCTCCGATTTGCGCGACAGATTGTAATAATACAGGCAGCTGTCGGCGTATTGAGGGTCGTTGAGTAACCGAGCCTTGTAGATATAGACCATTGAAAGTCCGACCTTTGCATCAACACCGGACACCACGCTGTAATTGGATTTTTCCTGAAGGCGGAGCGCTTCTTTCATATAATTGTAAGCCTTTTGGATGTAAGACGTGGATTCCGACGAGTCCGCATAATCAATATACACCAAGCCTAACCTGCAATATGTCTGTGAAAAAAGTCCGTCATCATCAACCTCCGTATCAAGCGGCAAAATCTTTTGATAATATTCTTCCGCAAGATTTCCAAACGCTCTGTTATATGCCTCAGTACCAAGCCACAAGTAACAACTTGCGAGGTTATGGGCGTCGTCCGACTTTTCACTGAGGTCGAGTGCCTTGTTGTAGAAATAAAGTGAACTGTCAGATTGGTTAATCATCTGGAAGCCAACGCCTAACGTCTGATAACATTCAATGATTCTTGCAGTGTCATTTACACTAATGAAAAGTTCGAGAGCCCTTTGGAAATACGGGATGCCATAGTCGAAACGCCCTTCAGTGTAATTCCTGCCTCCAATCGCGCAGCATTGACCAGCCTCGCGGTAAACGTCGTCGGGCTTTTGAGCGCACAAATCACCCCCACAGCATGCCACAAGCCACACCATGACGACAATCGCCAAAAATCTGTAATATTTTTTTACCCTCAGAGGCGGCATAATCGAATTATTTTTTTCAATCCGCAAAGTTATTTCATTTAATTTGATTTACCAAAAGAAATTGACGAATGAAAAAAAATTATCATTTTTTTTGGTAATATTGCATTTTCTCCCTATTTTTGCAGAAAACGTAACGCAATGAACATCATCAAAAAATTCAGGAATGGCATCAACAATTCATTGTTAAACAGTTTTTCACGCAGGGAAAAACGGGAAGTCCTGATTTTTTTTGTGGTTTTGATGATGATTTTTGCCGTGAGTTTAATTATAAGGCTTTTCGACGACCACACTCCCCCGACATTGGATTCCGAAACAACCGACAAACTCGCCGCACTCGACAAACGCTTCATTGAACTCCGCGAGGGTGACACCCTGTCAAGGCTCGACCGCTACATCGTCCAACGTTACGACACACTCCAACTGTTTGATTTCGACCCAAATACAGTCACAACCGAAGAACTCCTCAAACTTGGTTTCACTGAAAAACAGGCTGGCAACCTTTCACGCTACCGCGAAAACGGCGGACATTTCCGCGAGCCTGACGACCTCCGCAAACTTTATGGAATGAGGACCATGCAATATAAAATCCTCAAACCCTACATCTCAATCGCCGGCGCAACAGCCGCGAGTGGAAACAAAAAATCGGACAATAAAAAGCGTGAAAACAAAGATTTCCATGACTCCAAAACCGCCGACACGCCCTCAAAAACCGCCGCGAAGGAATATTTTGATTTTGATCCAAATACCATAACCGACGAAGAAATGCAGCGGCTTGGATTTTCGGAAAAACAAACGCAATCATTCATAAACTGGCGCATGAAGGGAAAAAAATTCTACGTCGCAAAAGACTTTGCATCAGCGTATTGCGTGGATGAAAAACGATATAAAGAACTCGAACCATACATCAAAATCGACCTTCAAAAAATCTTCGGCTCAAACAAAATGCTCGACCTCAACACCTCAACCGACGCCGACCTCCGCTCTCTCGGATTGACGACCGACGAAGCAATGAAAATCATTGATTTCCGTAATCGTGTTGGCTATTATTTTTCAAACTGGCAAATCGAGGACGCGCTCCCGAACAAAAAACGCGCAAACGAATTGAAGGCAAATTTCTATGTCTGCGCAAGCGTCGAAATCCAAAAAATAAACATCAACACTGCCCCACTCGACCGACTCGAAACAAATCCATATTTCACGCCCGACCAAGCCACAAAAATCGTCAATCTCCGTGAAAATCAGAAATTTACATCAATGGAAGACATGAAAAACACAGGTCTATTCTCCGACAAAATCCTCAAACGCCTCGCAAACTACCTTGTCTTTTAATCTTTCCTCTCTCCTCACTAAATCGTTCCTAACTCATAGCTTATGTAGTCGATTATCAGATTGTTATCTGCGCTGACGTCCTTGCCTTCATCGTCCTTATAATCGGCATTTATGGCTTCTTCGAGGTCTTTGAGGGTGTAATTCTTGCAGCCGATGGAGTTTTTGTAATGCTCCACAGCGTCCTTCAACTCGCCAAGTTTGCGGCAGTTGTGACCGGCGAGGACGTGGATTTCGGGACATGGATCGACCGCAATCAACTTAAAACAATATTTCAAAGACTGGTCATATTTGCCCGTCGAATAGTTGCACCACGCAATCGGGGCGAGGACTTTTGTGTTCTTCTGGTCGAGGTACTCAACCTTATAGTAATATTTCAGAGCCTCCGCATAATTCTCCAACTCCAAAAGGCAGCGACCAATTGAAGTGGCAATTCCAAGATTGTCAAGGTCTTGAGCCTCAGCGAGTTTATAATATTCGAGGGCTTTTGCGGGCTGTGAAAGTTTGCGGTAACACCATCCAATCTTCTTCAAATTCCAAAGTTGCTTATCCTCAAATATTTGAGCCTTCAGATAGTTCTCCAAAGCAAGTTTTATGTCGCCACTTTTCTGCGCGGCATAGCCCATCTTCTGGTAAATTTCAAAATTTGGTGACTCGAGGCTGATTTTCTCAAAAATGTCGTAAGCCTGGCTGTAATATTCGTTTGAAAAGAAAAACTCGCCGACATTGCGTTTCTTGTCGCCGTCGGCAAAAGTCATGTCGAAAAGCATGGTGCCAGAAGGCGAAAAACCTTTGCTGAAAACGTCAATGAAATCCTTGCCGAGTTGGTTGAGTTTGAAGAAACGATATATGTCCTGGATATACTGTATCAAGGTTTTATAACTGTATTCCTCACGATGGAGAAGTTTTTCCTCCTTTGAAATTTCATTCATTTCTTTGAACTCCATGCCCACATATTTTCCGAGTGTTTTGCGCTGATCTTCAGGCATGAGCGCGACACTCAGACAGAATGAATATTTGTCGGAATTGCAGATGTAGGGCGATTTTTCGATGGTTTTTGCAAATTTCATGAGGTCAAAATCCTTGCCCGACGCGCTTTCAGCCATTTCCCTGACCGTCGGATGGTCGGCGCGGAACGGCAGGAACCAGTTTTCAATGCTCTTGAAAAACGCATAATGCTTGAGTTGAGCGAAAGAATTTATGAAAACGTCGCCGCCTTCGAGCTGGAGTTTTGTCATCTCTGTCATTTTGTCAACCAAGTCCTTGCTCTCAAGTATGTAATCCTTCCATGCCGGATTTTTGTCGTCGAGTACATCATTGACGGTCGCATCCGCCTGCATCCTGTCCTTTATGCCGGGCACAATTTTGGAGACCTGCGGGATGATTTCGTCCGTGATTTTCTTTGAAATTTTATCAGTGCCAATTGCGCGAATCATCTGAATCACAGTGGCTTCATACCGAGCCTGGAACTTGTCGGATTTTGTCATCATGGACATAATTCGCTTTGCCTCGGGGAAAAGCATGATGCGCTTGTTAAAATTGTATGACAAAATGACAATCCCCACGAGAGCACGCTGCCAGATTTGTTCGCGGTTTTGGAGATAGATGTTGACGAGAAGGCGGTATTTTGAAATGTCGAAAAATATCAAACAGCTGAGAGTCAGCGCACTTACAATGAGCGACTGGTCTGAAACGTCGGCTTTTTCATCGCCACAAAACGTAAGATATACATCGGCGTTGTCCTGCACGAGATTTTCAGTGCGCAGGATATAATCGAACCATTTTGCGATGTTTTCATGGCAGGGACTCGCCGTGGGCATGATGAGCGGCGCAAGGCTATAAACCTGCGAAGGCGCATGCTTTTTCATGAGCGCATTCCTCACCGAATCCGCAATCAGGAGCAACGAGACCTGCATTTGCCGGAAAATTGCGTCCCTATTCGGGTCGTTCATTCCCTCGATGGTGTAATTCAACATCATCTTGTAGGTCTGTTCAACGATAGCGAGCGGCGAGGTCTCGTCATTGGAGTTTATGACGTTCTGTTGTTTTATCACCGACATTGCGTCATGCAACTTGCCCTGGTATGTGAGTTTGAGTATCTGCCTGTGTATCTGTCGTATCTGGTCTTTGTTCATATTCTTGCGATGTAGTTTTTCTTCATAACAACAATTTGCAGACCGAACACGCCGAAACTGACAAATTGTCATAAAAAAGTTGTATTAAAAAAAATTACAAAAAGATTTGAATATTTCCGATAATTATTACTACTTTTGCCAAATAAAACACTAACTATTTAAAACGCATAATCATGTCAGAAACATCATCAGGAAAGAAAAGCTCAAATTTCTGGGTTTGGGTTCTCGGCGCCGCACTCTTGGTTGCGTCGGGTTTCTACGTTTGGGACAAAATCAAGTCCAAAAACAAATATGAAGACTTGGAGTCGCAGTACCAGCAAAAATGTGAGGAGCACCTCAAATACAAGAGCGAAAACGAAAGCATGGCGGACAACTACGCCGACCTCCAACGCCGCTACGATGCCCTCAATGAGCAATTTGGTGGTAATGAGGCTGCCATAAAGGACTACAAACAGCAACTCGCCGCAAAGGATTCTGTGCTCAACAGCCTCAAAAACTCGCTCAAGACAGCCCTCGTGGACTTCAAGAGCGACGAAATCAAGGTTGAGAACCGTGACGGAAAACTCTACGTCATCATGCTCGACAAACTCCTCTTCAAGTCAGGCAGCGCAGATGTTGAAATGAAGGGTCAGAAGGCAATCAAGGCTCTCGCTAAGGAACTTTCAAACAACCCGAATGTGGGCATCATGGTTGAAGGTCACACGGACAACGTGCCTGTGAGCGGCAAGAATTTCAAGGACAACTGGGAGCTCAGCACAGCCCGTGCAAACTCCGTCGTCCGCGCACTTTCTGACGGCGGACTTCCTCAAAAGAGGCTTGCAGCTGTTGGACGCTCTGAATATTACCCCGTCGCTTCAAACACCACCGAAGCCGGCCGCGCCCAAAACCGCCGCACCGAAATCATCCTCACTCCATTCTCATTGGACAAACAAACCGCGAAATAATGCATAATTCATAATGAATAATGCATACAAAAAATGCATAATTCACAAATTAGTTGTGGATTATGCATTTTTTTTCCTCATCTGTGCGGGCGGTATACCGAAATGCTCCTTGACGTAACGTCCGAAAAATGAGGTGTTTGCAAAACCGAGAATGTCGCATATCTGTTTGATACTCAAATCGGTGTCACAAAGATAAAACCTGATTTTTTCCATCAGCGACTCTGTAATCCATTCGAGGGCGGTCTTGCCCGAACACGACTTGCAGACGGCGGAGAGGTATTTGGAAGTAATGCAAAGTTGACGTGCGTGCCATTCCACAGTGCGATGTTTGATTTCCACGGTGTGAATGATGTCCAAAAACCGCTGAAAATACACCGCAGGCGATGAGCGCAGATTGTCGTCGGTGGCATTAGGCGGCGTTTCGGCGGCTATTTGGCGATGCTTAAACTCGCTGCAAACTCCCAACAACGCCGACTTCAAAAGCGACTGCACAACATCGTTATAATAAGGACGGTTTTTGCCGCGCTCCACCACAAATTTCAGCAACGAGTAAAAATGTTCATAAAACTTCACATCGTCGCCGCCGAGAGTGAAAACATTGTTGCAGTGGATGTACATCATCTCGTTCCAAATGCTGATTTTTTCGTGGAGGAAACTTTGGAGAATATTTTCGGAAAAAAACAACGCCTTCAACTTGAAATCCGGGCTAATCATCAGGTCAGTAACGAGCGCATTTTTGGGGATAATCGCCACCTCATTTTTCTCGATTGTAATCTTGCGACCGTTCATACTGCCGGTGATTTTGCCATTGGTACAAATCGCAATGCCATTGAGCGACAGCCTCGCCGCCCCCATAGCCGCAAACTCCTGCACATCGTCAACAATTATCACATTATTGTCAAAATAACTAACTTTGATACAGTCATTTACCGAAAGGGATTGTATGGTGATTTCTTCTTGGTGCATAGTAGATTGATGAGTTTTCGGCAAAGATATTGATTTTTTGCGAGATTGGCAAGAATGTGCAACTTTTTTCCCGCCAAATCCACCATTTTTGCAGAAAAATCGGCTATTATTTATGTTTGAAATCTCTGTATTTTTGTCGCTGAAAAATGTTACAAAAATGAATTTCAAGGTATATTTAGCAATGATGTTGGCTCTTGGGGTTGCGGGATGCGGCGGTCAGAGCCAAGTAAATACTCAAAAACCGCCTGTGAGGGTCGCCGTGCAGACTGCGGGCGGCGATAATGTCGCTTCTTTCGGCAGAACTTTTACAGGCATTGTGGAAGAAAATCAGGCAGTTGCAGTGAGTTTCACAACAATGGGCGTGGTGAAAAACATCCCTATCAACGAAGGTATGCAAGTATCAAAGGGACAGTTGATTGCGCAAATTGACGAAACGCAAGCCCAAAACTTGCTCACCGCCTCAAAAGCCGCCGCTCAACAAGCCGACGACGCACTCTCACGTTATAAAATACTCCACGACAAAGGCTCGATGTCGGAGGTTCAGTGGGTGGAAATCCTCAGCAAAACCGCTCAGGCTAAGGCACAGTTGGAGGGTGCGCAAAAAAATCTCGACGACTGCACCCTGCGTGCCCCACAGGGCGGAATCATTGGCAAAAAGTTTGTCGGCGCGGGCGAAACTGCGCTGCCGTCGCAACCGGTGGCTACAATCCTCGACATCAACACCGTAAAAATAAAAGTTGCAATTCCCGAAAAGGAAATTTCGGACATCAACTCCGACACCAAATCGAACATCAACGTTGAGGCGGCGGGCGTGAGCATCAACGGCGGAAAAATCGAAAAAGGCATTGTTGCAGACGCCCTGACGCACACCTACGACATCAGAATCAGTGTCAACAATCCAAACCACAAACTCCTGCCCGGAATGGCGGCTCAGGTAAGTTTTGATATTAACAACAACACCCAAAACTCTATTACACTGCCTGTTACGGCGGTTCAAAAACGATTTGACGGGAGCCTGTTTGTGTGGATTGTGGGCGACGACAAGACCGTGAAACGCGCCGAAGTGAAAACAGGCTCGATGGTGGGCAACGACGTGGTGATTACGAGCGGAATTTCTGCCGGAAATATCATTGTTACAGAAGGTTATCAAAAATTAAGCGAAGGCGTTAAAGTGGTATATTGATTATGGAAAGCAAGATGAAATGGCTCAAATGGCCGTTGGAACATTATTCGATTTCGCTCCTGATTGTTGCAATCCTCTTTGTGGCAGGCATTTACGGTATGTATGTGATGCCCAAAGACGAATTTCCGCACGTTGTAATCCGTCAGGGAGTTGTGGTGGCGGTGTATCCGGGCGCAACTTCCGAAGAGATTGAAGAACAGGTTACAAAGCCTTTGGAACGCTATCTGTTTACGTTTTCGGAGGTCAACCGCACAAAAACCACCTCGACTTCCCAAAACGGAATGGCGATAATTATGGTGAGGCTCAACGACGATGTTGACAACAAAGACGAAGTATGGAGCAAAATCAAGCACGGCGTCAATAGTTACAAGGCTCAACTGCCCTCAGGAGTGCTTGCAGTGGTGGTCAACGATGATTTTGGCAACACGTCGGCACTATTGATTGCCATCGAAAGCGCACAGCGAAGTTACAGAGAATTAAAAACTTACGCTGACAATCTCTCCGACCGTCTGCGCCGTATTCCGTCGGTCGCCAATGTGAATTTGTATGGAGAACAGCGCGAAAGAATCTCTATCTACCTCGACCGCAAGCGTTTAGAGGCTTACGGCATAGGGCAACAGTTTTTGATGTCGCAATTATCGGCGCAAGGTTTCAGCACCACAGGCGGCTCGATCAACACCGCCGACAATCAAGTGCCGATACACGTCTCCACGGTCAACAACAGTGTGCAAGAGATTGAAAATCAAATAATTTACAGCGACCCTGCATCGGGCAAAACTGTCCGCGTGGGCGACATTGCGGACGTTGTGCGCGAATATCCGCCCGACAGCCCCTGCATCGAACAGGACGGGCATCCGTGCGTGTTGCTTTCGATGGAAATGACCCCCGGCAACAATGTTGTGCAGTACGGCGAGGACGTTGACAAGGTGCTCGACGACTTCCGCCAAGACTCGCTCCCCGACGACGTAACTATCACTCGCATTGCCGATAAGCCCAAAGTTGTGGCGATGAGCGTGAGTTCATTTTTGCGCGACTTGTTGCTGTCGATGGCGGTGATAATTTTGGTGATGATGGTGCTGTTTCCATTGCGCTCGGCAGTGGTGGCGGCGGCAACAATCCCCCTGAGCACGTTTGTGTCGGTGGCTGTGATGTATATGGCGGGCATCGAACTCAATATCGTAACCCTCGCCGCGCTGATTGTGGTTTTGGGAATGATTGTTGACAATTCTATCGTGGTGATTGACGGCTACTTAGAGTACCTCAACAAAGGTTTTATGCCAAAGGTGGCGGCGTTAAAGTCGGCGGAACAATATTTTATGCCGATGATGCTTGCAACTATCTGTATATGTGCGATTTTCTATCCGTTTTTGTTGACGATGAAAGGCACATTCCACGACGCGCTCAAAGATTTTCCGCTCACAATCACCATCAACCTTCTTGTGTCGCTTTTGCTTGCCGTGACGGTGATTCCGTTTCTCGAAGTGAAGATTATCAAGCCCGGAAAAGTTTCCACTGACGGCAACATCATCACCAAAACCGTGCAGCGAATTTATGACAGGACGTTGGCTTTCACATTCAAAAAGCCTTGGTTTACAATCATTTGCGGCATTAGCGTAATATTGCTTTCGTCGTTGATAATGCCAACATTAAAAATCCGACTGTTTCCATACGCCGACCGCGACCAATTTGCCGTGGAAATCTTTCTGCCTGAGGGAAAGGGCATTGCGCAGGCTCGCACG
>JAGCRY010000030.1 GCA_017964465.1 Bacteroidales bacterium
CTTAGTGACCGCCATATTCTTCGTGCTCGGAATTTTCCAATACAATTCGCTCGAAAAAGTCAATCAGACCAACGAGTTGATAACATTCGCAAAGGATATGAACTCCACCGCCGCGCAAATCAAATACTTGATAGCCAAGGACATGAACGTGCTGCGCAACTTCTCTTTTGCCAAAAACGAGAAGGAGTTGAAGGTTTTGCACAAGGAACATACGGAGTTTTATGAAAAACTCAACACGTTGTTCTCCAACACGACCAACATCACAGCAAACAAGAATGTTGACCCGCTGTTGAGGCACAATTTCAGGGACACAATTCAATCGCTTAGCCGCTTGTATATCAACGAATTTTGCGTGTCATTCAATGAAATCTATCTTGCACAAAAGATGATTGTCAATCCGTCCGAGATAAAGAACGTCATCAGGCAGAAAGAAATCGACGCTAACAGTGCAGACATTCCAACATCAGATTCTCTCGAAAGGGTTAACACAAAGCAAATCAATAATTTAGAAGAAAAATCAAAAGATTATATCACTGAACTCAAAAACGAGCAGAAGAAGCATTACCAGACGATTACAAAATTAAATGGCGACATAGATAAAATATTGACAATCATTGAATTAAAATCCAATGGTTTAATCAATAAATCAATGGCAGAATCGAGCACGATAGGCAGTTCAAACATCCATACAATGATAACCTTCATGCTCATCGGCATCATTGTTTCAATCGCGCTTGCGATGTATATTTCGAGTCTCATCGTTGAGCCGCTGGAAAAACTCATGAAATACGCTAAACGCCTGTCAGAAGGTGAGTTGCCAGAGTTTGAAGATGAAGTTTACAATGATGAAGTCGGTCAGACCGCAGCATCTATCGAACAGCTTACAACTGGTCTCCAAAAAACCTCTGACTTCGCTCACGCAATCGGTCAGGGCGACTTCTCCAGCAACTACCAGCCACTTTCCGACAAGGACGTCCTCGGCAACTCGTTGTTGAACATGCGTAAATCTCTCCAAAACGCCAACCGCGAGGAAAAGAAACGCCAGTCAGAAGATATCCAACGTAACTGGACGACTGAAGGTCAGGCGTTGTTTGCAGAAATCCTGCGTCACCACCCTGAAAACGTCACAGAACTCGCCGACGATATCATGGTGAACCTCGTGAAATACATCAAGGCAAACCAGGGCGGCATTTTCTTCTATCAAGACCAAGACCCCAACGACGTTTACCTCGAATTGCTTTCGGCATACGCCTACAACCGCAAAAAATTCATCAAGAAAAAAATCCACCTCGGCGAAGGTCTCGTAGGCTCTTGCGCCGTAGAGAAATACACAATATACCTCACAGACATTCCCGACGACTACATCGAAATCGAGTCCGGCATAGGCTCCGCAAACCCGAAATCGCTGTTGATTGTGCCGTTGAAAATCGAAAATGACATCCTCGGCGTAATCGAACTTGCATCGTTCAACGAGATGAAGCCGTTCGAGATTGAACTCGTGGAGAAAATCGCGGAATCCATCGCCGCAACGCTCCAGACAACACGTATCAATACACGTACTGCCGAACTCCTCGAACAGTCTAAGAATCAGACACAAGCGATGAAAGACCAAGAGGAGATGATGAGACAGACCATTGAAGAAATGGAGGCAACTCAGGAAGACTCCATGAAACGTGAGGACGACTTCCTCCGTGAGCTCAAAGAGATGGAGGCGATAAACCGCACACTTGAGCAACAGGCTTCACTTCAGGACAATGAGATTGAAAACTTAAAGAAAAAGTTCAACATCTCTAACAAACTCGTCACCGAGCGTGAAAACTACGAAAAAGCACTCTACAACATCATTTCTGCCGCCGTAATCACAACAGACGAGGACGGTATCATTCAGTATGTCAATGAGTTGTTCATCGACCTTCTCGGCTACAAATCGGCAGAGGTCATCGGACGTAGTGTTTACACGATTCTCGGCTTTCAAACTAAGGAAACCGAAATGGCGAAGGCTTTGCAAGCCGAATACGGCAGCATCGTCAACACAAAGGGTCAGGACATCATTGTAAAGCACAAAAACGGAAATTCAATCGGTTTCTGGCTTACTGTGACCGCGAACATCTTCAACGAGAAAGTGACCTACACAATCGTCATGAGCGACCTCACGAAACTCAACAACGAGAAAATCAAGGCGAAAGGATTCGAGGAAGAAATGCTCATTTCGCGCTTTGAACTCGAAAACAAGACCGAAATGCTTGAGGCTCTGCTCGTTAAGAACAAAATCGAACTGCCCGGCATCGACCAGGAATACTCAATCGTGGACTACTCTCAGAACAAGATTGGGCTCAACATCATCGATTCGCAGGTCAAGAAATGGATCGAACACATCAACAAGTTCTATTCAGACTTCAAGCGTAAAGCAACGCCAAAAGTCATCCTGCAATCCTTCGACGAACTCATCGACTACACCGGCTACCACTTCGGATTTGAGGACAAATACCTCAAGGACTTCAATTATACGAAGTACGACGAATTCAAACAAAACCACGACCAATTCACAAACACACTGCAAAAGCACCGCGCAGACTTCGCCGAGGGTGAAAATATTGCAATTATCAAGGCAATTACATTCATTAAATCGTGGATGAGCAACTATAAGAGTACGATAGACGCTGAGTTCATCAGCCTGTTTAAGTCTCACGGCTTGGCATAAGCCACAGCCACTAAAACTTTAAGTCATTATGAGGAAATTATTGATATTCACGATGTTGTTCATCATTGCTTCAACTGTATGCAACGCACAGAACGACGATTTTGAGGTGCTTGGATTCGGCGAAAACCAAGAAGAAAAAGATAAAATGACAGACTTCCTTGGCTTCATGCTCCTTCCGGGTAGTAGCAGCCTTGTGAGGTTCTACGAAGTGCACTTCAACTATAACGGCACAATCAAATACACACAGTTAACGATGGACAGCTTCATGCACAGGTGCGCGGGCAAAGAGCGCAGCATGGCTAACCCCACGAAAACAAACTACTTTGAGACCTACGGAATTAAAGATCCAAACATCGTCGGGCAGTTGTGGAAACTGCGATACATGGAATATCCATACAAAAAAATGGACAACGACACACTCGGCTGGTCAAACAATGTCGAATACCCCGAAATGCCAAGCCCTGAGCAACTTGCAATGCTCAAACAATACGGCATAACTCGTGTCCAAGACCTTTGCTACGGCCACAATATGTTCATGCTGCTGAAAGACATGAGCAACAATCAGTGGATAGCCCGCTACAAAGGCTCTGCAGCCTCCACAGCAATACAGCCTGGCATAATAAACAATGAAGGCGAAACTTTTATAGATGCTGAATAACAAAATTTTTCTCACAACATTCGAGGAAGCCGTCAATAGCTACGTGATGGTCAAAGTAGTGTTGGCGATGATAATCGGCATCTTGATAGAGAGAAATGCTCAATTTGGAATTACAATTTCAATCATAGGAATGCTATCAGGGGCTGCTCTGATGGCATTTCTTTATATGAAACGAAAAAAACGCCTCCGCCATCGTTTCAATTTTCTCAACGGACTTTCATACATAATGATGTGGTTATGCTATGGAATGTTTATCACTGATTATCAAAAAGTTGACGCACCAAAACTTAGCGACTTTGAAGATGGTGTGAAAATCGGAGTGCTCATCGAACCAACTGAGGAAAAACCCAAAACCTTCAAATCCAAAATCAAGATATTAGACAGCACAGCATACGGAAAGGAGATTTTGGCGTATTTTGAAAAGGACTCCACTACCCCACCCCCGCAGTTTGGAGATTTGGTAGGATTCTATTCAGAAGTGAGGTACATCGAAAGCAATGGCAATCCGTTAGAGTTTGATTATCAGGAATATATGTCGAAACAAGGTGTCTATTGCCAGACATATATCAAGAAACAAGAATACGAAATCCTCAAAACAGGCTATCAAAAAGGCATAAAATACTACGGCGCAAAAGTAAGGAATTTACTGATTGACATCTACAGAGAGTCAGGATTTTCAGGACAACAACTTGCTGTGCTTGAAGCACTTACACTTGGATACAAAGCAGATCTCGACCCCGAAACCGTTCTCACATTCCAGACAAGCGGCGCAATGCACATCCTCGCAGTTTCTGGACTGCACACAGGCATTATAATGATGATTACCAGCGCGTTACTGTCTTTCATAAAACGCAGACAAAAAAAAGCATTAGTCGTAAAATGTGTAGTCATCATACTGACTCTATGGACTTTCGCCGCCATAACAGGTTTTTCGCCAAGCGTCTGCCGGTCTGCGGTGATGTTCAGCATGATAGCAATCGCAGAGAGATTAAACAGAAACGCATCAACATACAACACTTTGGCGGTCTCCGCTTTTATGTTATTGAGTATCAATCCATTACTTCTATTTAACGTCGGCTTCGGATTGAGTTATTTGGCAGTTTTGGCGATTATTTCGATAACACCGTTTGTGAAATTTACAATCCCAAAATATGATCCAGTCCACGATACAAAATGGATTCATGTCAAAAAATGGTTCACTCGGTACTTCCTCGGCATTATCTATGTGTCAATCGCAGCACAAATCGGCACAAGCATACTGAGTATCAAGACTTTCAACATGTTCCCGACTTATTTCTTGCTCACAAACATTTTTGTCATACCGCTCTCCTACTTCATCATGATTTCAGCAATCGTTTTGCTGGCTGTGAGCTGGTGCTCGCCGCTGATGTTTGTGGTGACTGAAATCCTGAAACTGCTACTCAATCTCTTGACCGGCACAGTTTCATGGATTGAAAGTCTGCCGGCATCAAGCATCGACAATCTTTTCATCACAAGCACATCCGCAATACTGCTTTGCTTTGGACTTGCGTACTTGGTAGTGTTTGGAAAGTACAAAAGAGCGATGCAACTTAAAATTGCACTCGTATTATTATGCCTTTTTGCTGCAAGTATCACTATATTTAACAGTGCAAAATATCCTAACAGTCAAGTAATTGTCTATAACAAAAGAAATACTCAACTCTATTCAATAAAGAATGGTGACAAGATGTCAATTATAACAGACAACGCTAAACTTGACGAGAAATCGCTCTCCCCTGCCACTATAAACGCCGCTCTCACACATGCAAATCTCGTTGAGATATTGAAAACCGATTCTCTATCAACAATCAAAGACCTATTTTGGCAAATTGACAACAAAAATTTCTATATTGTCACATCAACCGAACAAATCGAAATTATGGACAACGAAACTCTGCCGGTCGATTATCTCATCGTCAGTGAAAACACATTTATCAATGCTGATGTCCTAACTGAAAATTTCAAATGTTCAAATGTAATCTTCGATTCTTCAAACTCCAAAAAATTCGTCGCAGCCCGAAAAGAGGAATACGAAAAACAAGGTATCAACTGTTTTGATGTTTCAAAACAAGGAGCTTTCATTTATGGCGACGGTGCAAAAACTATTTGGTGGTATTGACATAAAAATCTATTCCAAGAAGTGTGATGTCGTCGAAAAGCTTAGGGTTAGAACGCTGAATATCAAGCGATTTGATGATTGACGAAATTGTCGTTTTAATGTCCGTATCTTCGCCGACACAATTTTTGACGACTTTTTGACCAAAATCGGGATCGTCGTCGCTCTCCAGTTCAACAACACCATCCGTGAAACACAACAACTTATAGTCATTGTCAAGTTTTATGACGCCTTCTTTGAGGCTAACAATCTCATCCACCATGCCAACACCAACACAACCAGTGTCAAGATATGAAAGTTCACGGGTCTTACGGTTATACAACAATGGTGAATTATGACCTGCATTGACATACCGTAACTCGTTGGTTTTGAAGTTGTAACGACCAATGAAAAAAGTTATGAAACGGTCGCCATTTGAATTTTTTACAACGATACTATTGAGCCTGCTTACCAATGTCGGCAAATCCATGTCAGGAACAAACAACGCTTTGAGACTCGCCTGGAAGTTGCTCATCAATATCGCCGCCGCCATGCCTTTACCCGATACATCCGCAATGCAGAAAAACATCTCGTCCTTGCTGAGATAATCGAAATCATAATAATCTCCACCTACCTGGAAATGAGGCATATAGAAAGGCTCAACATAAATGCGATTGTCGCCTTTGAAAATATCCGACTTTGGAATGAGCATTTTCTGCATCTCCGCAGCCATCTCCATCTCCTTCTTGAAACGCTCCTGCTTCATGTTTTCTTCCACAAGGCGATGGTTTTGGATGGAGACAATGATAAAGTTTGTAAGTGTCTGGAAAAATTGTAAGTTCCTGATTGACGGCGACATACCATCATCTTCAGCGTCGAAATCGTCCATCAACATATAGGCGATTATCTTGTCGTCGTTATAGAGTGGAATTACAAAATCAAATGCGCTGAATTTTGGGTCTGTGCCGGAATAAACAACTGTTATGTCTTTTATGCTTTCAAAATCTCGCTCCGGGACAATCCTGTCATAATCTTCGGGCGTAACACCATATTTGAGAATGATTTTCCAAGAGTTTTCCTGAAATATATAGATGAGTACTTTGTTGATTTTCAGGTCTTTAGCAAGCATCGTATGGAAGCGGTCAATCAGTTGCTCAACAGGCATATTGGTGATAATGTTGTTGGTTACCTCCAGCAACATCTTCAACTTGAAGTTGAACGACCGTAACTTGTTAAGTGCCTTTCCGTCCGACATAACTTTGCTTTTAAATAATTAAATTCATCTAAAAAGGAAACCTGCCTAAAAAAAATGAAACATCATGGCTGGGCAGGTTCCCGTGAATGGATGAAAGTAAAAAACAATTAGTTGGCCCTCTCGACGTATGACCTGTCGCGAGTGTCAATCTTGATTTTGTCGCCCTGGTTGATGAAAAGCGGCACGCGAATTTCTGCGCCGGATTCCACGGTTGCAGGTTTGAGAGCGTTGGTTGCAGTGTTGCCCTTGAGACCAGGC
>JAGCRY010000031.1 GCA_017964465.1 Bacteroidales bacterium
ATCTTCATTATCCTTTCACATTAAAACAAGCAACAATTTGGCGGAAAAGATTCGTCTGTTTTAGCAACATAACCATTGCTATTAACATACAAGTACTTATCGTATTTCGTCAATACTTTATCAATCCAACTATTGTCAATGTCAGGAATCTGTGTCATCAGGTCATTCACTAAAACATCTTTTTGACAGACATATCCATATTTTGACAAAACACCTTTCAATTTGTCAAAAATGCTGACACATATGAAATGTTCAATTTCTTCCTCCGACAACTCAGAATTGTTTACTTTTAAATTCGCATATTTGCCACTGATAGATGGACAATTCTCTATCCTATTCAGAATGTGAGACGGATGTTCAATGCTATTAGTCATATTTAACGTATTTTTTTAGTTTGTGACTCAATTTTTCTCCAAATATTTTTTTTATTACTTTCTTGACAAAATGCTTTGTTTGTTTCTTTTCAACTATTATTAATTTCTTTATTCCAAGCAATCCGTATTTCTTCATCGTTTTTTCAAAACCTAATTTTGAATAGTCATTTTCCAAATCTATCCTGTATTTTGGTAAAAGCGCAGGTTTATACAAATTGTGTTGCATAACGTTTATCAGTTGAGCATTGATAGTGTTCATTTGATGTTTTACAATTTCAAAAATTTTTTTGCCTTTTTCTGTATTGCACAACACAAGAGAACAACCTTTATTGTCCGCACCAAACTCTGAATCAGTGCGTTCTACGCCCCAAAAATCGCCAATAGTTATATCAGAAGGTCTAACTAAATTAGTGTAATGACAAATTCCACATGATAGCCTATACGTTGCACAGGAATTGAATATGTATGCATAATTGTCAAAACTTTTTGGAGTGTCAAATCCTTTGAAACTAATCGTTTCAAAGTGTTTTTCCCATCCGAAATGCTCTTTATCTCTAAAATTTACTGTAATTATTTTTTTTTTGTATTTTTTTTCAAGATATGCTAGATAATCGCGCCATACATATGGTCCAGGAACACCATGACAAATAATGTCAACAAGATATAAATTTTGTCTCAATGCTTTTCCTATAAAAGAATTTAGTCCCGCTGTTTGACACGGAGTTCCCGAAAACAACACTGTCAGCCCTTCTTTTAAGTCCTCTTTTATCTGTTGGAAAATCCCCGATAAATCGCTTTGTACATATTTTGAACCGCGAAATTCATCTCTTTCTTCTTTCGTGGTAGCTTGCTTATGTTTAACAACAAAGTGTCCCTCGTAACCTGCACCGTAAACGACACCTCCATTTCCCAATATATAATCAGACAAAACAGCAAATGCTCCACCGCTACGACTTTTCATCATTTCAGACATATCCTTGTGTCTTGCAGCGTATGCAATTGGCTCTGAGATGTTTAATGTCTTATCGTAATTATCATTGAATGCACAAACCTTGTCGCACAACCCACAATTTGTACATTTTGTTTTATCAACTTTGGGATACAGAAACCCAAGGTCGTCAGGCTTCATAGTAATAGCCTTTTGCGGACAGACACTTGAACACGCCGTGCAACCACAGCAATCGTGCTTGTCTTTTATGTCAATCATCTAAAAAATTTGTTTTTTATTTTTGCGAATTGTGTTGCAATAACTGCCTTATCATGTTTGTCGCAACCAACAAAATATGTGAATGTTGCAGCACTCACTACTGAAATCGCTGCGAGAATTAAAAACGCGGAAAAAGTAGGTTTATATAGTCTAAATACAGTTAAAACAGGAACAATCATGGAAAGAGTTGCAACTATAATCACCCTTAAATACACGCTTATAAAAAAATGACGCGCGGACAAGCCAACCATCTTTTGTGCCATAAAAATTCGGATTATTTCACAAAAGATAGAAATAATTATTGCTATTACAAAAACTATTTCCGATGCCATACCAAAATGTAGACAAAACCAACTTATAGGCAAATTCAATAATTGACAACTTCCTAAAATCAATTGGTACGTTTTTATTTTGCCAGTGGCTAAAAGCATGGTGATTAGCGAGTTTTGCAATACTTCACTCATCGAAAACAAAATCACCAACCTAACAAAATTTACGGTATGTTCAGGGACATCTACTAACCATAAATTTAACAAAAAAGGTGTCGTTATTAATATTGGCAGCGAAATAATCCACATAATAAAAAATGAAAATTTTGTACTCTGAAAAGCAAGTTTCAACATATACTCCTTGTCTCCTGATGCGTAACTTTTTGTTATTTGCGGATTAACAGCCATTGTGAAACTATTAACAAAACTTATTATTGCATTACTAACCTGTGTTGCCACGCCCTTTGCTGCATTAACTGTTGGACCATAATAAATATTTATCAACAAATTGCCACCTTGCTCTCGCAATACCGCAGATGATGTCCCAAACATACTCCACCCCGCAAAACCAAACATCTCCTTCATCAATCCCTTATCAAAGATCATTCGATAAGTCGCTTCCTCAAAATGCTTTTTAGAATATATTGCGTACATCATTCGGTTAATCAATCCTACAATCATTATCAACAATCCATAATAAACAAGCCTGTCAAAAGGATTGTAAGCAATTATAAATGCAACGATTAACTTCAACGTGCAGTCGATGATGCTGATATACGCAAACGCCGACATTTTTTCGTGGGCGATGATTACTGCATTGTATGGAACACTTAGAAGGTTTAATGCAAACGTTATTACTGAAAACTGAAACACCCAATTCGCGGCAGAAAGTCGTTCTTCGGGAATCACCATTTTGTTGTTAAGAAACCAAATGCCGATTGTCTCCATCAAAATGGTAACGATCGCTATTAAAATTACTTGGATGTTTACCGATGTGCAAAATATTCTTTTTAGTTTATCTAAATCTCCTTTGCCGAGTTCAAAGGTTATGAATCTACTTATCGCTGCCGATAATGAGCCGCTCAATATACCACACATCGCCACCACTCCGCCAACTACATTGTAAATTCCATAGTCTTCTACACCGAGGACATTTAAGATGACGCGACTCGTGTATAACGACACGCCCATCGTCAGAAGCATCCGGAAATATAGTAACAATGTATTTTTCGCTATCCTTGAAGTGGGCGATGTGGACATATTATTTGGTTGTTGCTTGCTGATTTATTAGCCAAGATCATCTATAAATTCAGGTACATATTTTTTGTTGGGACTTCCTGGGTTTAACAGCATTTGTTGTTCCAATTCAATTACCTGAATTTCAGGGGTCTCGTATGTTTTCTTTTCCACAGTTTCCATGATTTTTTAGTATTTTACTTTATATGATTTGTTTGCTATTCTTACTATCGCGATGCCTCCAACGTTGTGGCTTAGAGATACCTCGTCGTGGTCAGAGCTTGTAACGGCAGTTTTGAGGATTCTGCCGTTGATGTCGAAGATTTGATAGTCGGTTTTGGGCTGAGCCTCAATGAAAATTGTCTTACCATAAGACCAAACCTTTGTGTCGTTGTTGTGAGATATTTCCGATATTGGAGTGAGAATATCTTCTTCGAAAGCGTCTGCCGATGTTCCTTCTTCGGAAATTTCCACAGACTCTACTGTTGCAACAGGTTCCACTATACGGACTTCAATGCTTGATGGCAGTTCAATGGCTGACTTGCTGAGACTTCCACCGTTGAAAGTAAGATAACAACGGAACGGCTTAATCTTGGCTCCTGCACCAATATGCACAAAGTCGCCGATTGCAATGTCAATGTTGCCATCCTTTGCCTCCTTGCCTGCAAAACCATATTCTTTACCTGTAACAGTTTCAAAAACGTTGTAGGCATAGACACCCTTGAATGTCCAATTTGTATTCTTTCCTGGTGTAATCATTTCTTTCTCAGGTGACTTTTCTATCGTTACACCGCTAGAGAACGTCAATGATTCTGCGCTCGGAATGAAAATATAAGGCTTGTGTGCTACAATTTCAGAAGTTTCTTCAGTCAGGTCGGCGTACCACTTGCTATCGTCTTCATCGTATGACACATCAGTAAATGTGTAGAACGTGCCGCCAGAATAACTGCTTGTAGAGAATGGTAAAACAATTGTTGACGGCTTGCCAACAGAAAATTGACGTTCAAAAACTACATCTTTAACAGCAATTGGCGATGTAATTTCTGACAATTCAGATGTGCTGTTGCCGTCAAGAACTGCATGTTTGCCGTCTTGGTCGATTAAGATAGTCAATGCACCGTAAGAATCAATGTTTGGATTGATGGTGAATGTCTTTTCAACAGTGCCTTCATAGGCATCCTTACCAGTAATCTCTATGACATAATCTCCAGTATTGATACGACCTCCAGGCATAGAAACTGTATAATCCGTATTTTCAACGAGTGTGTAGTCTCCATCTTTAACAATAATTGTAGGGGTAATTGCAGTACCACTATATTTAAATTCTGTTGCAGATAATTTAACTTCACAAAAATCCAAGTCCCTATTCCAATTTGCCGTGAACAATTTATTACCACCATTGTCGTCGGTAACCTTTACTGATTTTGACAAACCTGAGATACCAGTTCCACTCCAACCTGCAAAAACATAACCTTCCTTTGTAGGATTATTGAGAGTAAACTCGGATGTCTTTTGAGGAAGAAACACCTTTGTGTTAGGGGTAGACAAAGTTCCACCTTTGAGATTGTAGGTTATAAAAAAAGATTTATTAAGTACATCATCCATCCATGCGAAGCGAGTTGTAATCCAATTTTTCATGTAATCAATTTCGCTCTGATAAGTTTTACGATCCTCCGCACCACTGTTATTAGGCCAAATATATCGACCAAGGATGTCCCATTTTATGAAATTACAATCGGCAGAAACCACATTCATATCTGCAAGTTCTTGTATTCTGATATCTATTACATTCTGTAACTCATCCTTTTTATCATTCCATCGTTTAATAAAATTTGTAACAAATAGTGAATCCGTAAGCATTTGATTAATCCATTCATTACTATACCAACGTGCGGGATCTTCCCAAATTGGTTTGGTGCCATTCTCTGACCTATTTCCGAAACAACTGTCAAAATCCCAATTGGGTCCGAAATGTATTTTTCCATCCTTTGGATTGTAAAATCTGTAAATAGATGAAAAATTCATGTCAGGATTAGTTGCAAATAAATTAACTATATACCAATCAATTGCAGAATATTCATCAAAATATTTGCGCCATCCCTCCTCTAAATCTGTATAATTTGAACCATACAAAACATCCTCCGCCCCTTGAACAATATTTTTGATATGATTTTGCATTTCTTCCGTCACATCTTCTGGGTCTTTCAATGTTACGTGTCTTTCATGAGTTGTCAAAAATGCAAATGATGCATCATCACGTTGATCTATCTCCAAAACGAATCCGCCGTCATATAAATCAACTACGTTATCTCCATTTTGATCCGAAAACTTTCCTGCAACAACATTTTCTTCGCTGTAATCAGCAATGTCCTGAATGTCAATTCTTCCTGTACCAATAACGTTGCGTTCACAAAGAATATAGTTTCCTTGATAATTACCATTCCAAATTACATCAACATTGATAAACGTTCCGTTCCAATCTGAATTAAAAATTTCAATTCCAAGTATGGATGCAATTTTATTATGCAAAAGTGTTTTGTCCGTGTAGTTAGCAACAATACACCATTTTTTTGATTCGGGAAGTCCAAACAGTGATTGTTTCTTGTCGAATTTGATACTATAGCCTTTTTTGGGCCAACTCCAACTTGAATTACCGCGACCTTTTATGCCTTCTTTTTTTTCACCGTCCTTTTCTTTTTTGAATGTGTATTTAAATTCTTCACCTGATTCATAAATAAGATTCATATCGCCAAAAACGTATGCTTCTTTTGTAATTGATGCTATTGGTTCTTCCGTATTGATATAAAGCAACGGCAATCCCGTATATGCTGCCGCTGCAACATCAGACGTTACGCTTTCATCCTCAACAGTTGCAACGCAATAGTAGTAACGAATCTCCCTGTTGGAAAAGACATCAGTAGTGTACTCGAATGAATTTGCTCCATCAATTGCGACTCCGTCGAAGTTTTTCTTTTCTGTGGTTATATACCACTGATAGGCGATGGTGCTTTCTCCCTTTTCTGCGGTGCATGTAAGAGTTACAGATTTGTTTTTCTGTGCAATTGTTACTAATGCTGGTTGTGTCGTGATTGTTAGCTCAGAGGAATTGTTTTGGGCTAATGCCACAAGATTTGACATTATCAGAGATAATAATATTAGTAGCTTTTTCATAACTGATTATATTAGAGTAAATTATTCTATTGATAATGCTTCCCTCGACAAATGCGTAATATTTCTTTGTAATTCGATTGTTACAAAGAGTATAGCACATATTTTCGCTATGCGCGAAGTGGAAGATGTTTCGGGCATCTAAAACAATTTCTTAATGTTTTCTGGTACGGTTTTACTTAATTTGATACCCTTGACAATCTGTTGCATGGCATTATCAGAAATGATGCCTTGCAATTTATAAACCTTGTTCTCTTTGATTTGATTAAGGAATTCGGTTTTGCCAAACTCGATTATGTTGTTGCAGTTGATGTATGTCAATTGCTTGAAACAATTGATGCTGTCTGGTGCAAAACACGGGAATGTGTTAGGGTCGGCGTTTGTTCGCGTAACAAACTTGAAAATAGTGTCTGTTTGTGATGTACAAGCTGTAAACAATATGAATTTATCGCCCTTTCGCACACAGACATGTATATGTCCTGGAACACCTTTGTCTGTATTCTTTGTAAAGAAGTACAACTCTGTTTCATTGACTGTTTCTTCTATCAGCGACAATGGCAACTCCATAACATACTACTTGTACAGATGAAACATTTCCTTGGCTAAATCCAAATTCTCTTTCTCATCAACGAAAAGTCCGCTGCCGTCGTCATAGTTTTCAAAAAACAAATCCAAATTAATGTTGAAACTATTTTTTGAATTGACGTCATCAATCTTTTGCTTGTAAGCCTTCCACTCAGGAAATTGATGCGAAAGATTCGACAATTGCCATTGGGTCATATTTCCGTATGTATTCCAAATCAATTGTAGCACTTCAATGTCGCTTTGAGAAAAGCAATCTTTGTCAATGTCTTTTTTAAAGGTATATGTAAAATTATCTTTGTTTTCTTGGATAGCTGAATAATCGTATCCTTCCATATCTTTCAATGGCAGACCTTCCACGATACTTTTTGCAGCGGAAGGTACAACACCTTTCTGCATCGCAAAATAACTATCACCGGTGATAGTTCTGCCGTACTTTCTAAGGTGATACCTGTCTGCGAGCCAAATAAGTTTGTATGCCTTCATACAGTTGATGGTCTTATCGTCCTGCATCAAAGCATAAAAACCTAATGTGTTGATTATCTTTCCCGTATTCATTGCATTAACTTTTGCTCGCAAATTTAAAACAATTATTTAATGCTGCAAAATTTTTTTTCGGTGCGGACGCCCAATTGTGCATTATGCATTATGCATTGCCAACCCTCCTTATCCATGCCCCGGGCACATACGCCGTTGCGTACCTTCCCACGCCTTGCAGCTCCACGAACACCCGCTTTTGATGCTTGTACTTCATCACAATTCCCTCAACACCTGCAAACGGTCCACCGATGACGACCACTGAATCACCGACTAAGAAGTCGGGGACTTCGTTTTGATCGACGATGATATTTTCGTTGCCGGATTCGACGATGATTCGGAAACTATCCATTTGTCTTTCGGGGATTGTGAGGAAGTCGTTTGTGCCGTATGAGTTCCTTGAAAAATGATTATAATAAGGTGTCATGCCGGCAAGAAGTGTGCGGAATTGGAGCAGGGCGCGGAAGTCGTTCAAAGTCGATCGCAGAAACAGCAATCCTGCGTCGAGCGGCTTGTCCGCAATGTATTGTGTGGGGTTGTTGAAGTCCTCGTTTGTATATTCAATGTGGCGAAGAGTTGGGAGATAAGGTTCAAAGCTGCCGTCGTTTATGGCGACGAGTTTGTCATAAATCTTTTGGGCGCGGTGGTGCGTTGCACGGATTGGAAACCAATATTTTTCATTTGGCAAAAGGGCAATTCTAACCGACTTCCCGAAATTGACAGACTCTCTCTCGGGATTTGCACAGACACTCTGATTTTGTACTGTGCCTTCGGACGCGCCGCTATGGAATTGGTTCAAAATCGCCATTTTGGGGGACAAAATTGATTACCGACAAAAAAATATGTCATGGAAAACTCCATCAATCTTTTTGCCGCTGCAAAGGTATGTAATAATTTTAAAAAAGTCAACTGTTTTTTTTTTTTTTGTACGCCGCGCTTTACATTGATTTTGAAATGTTCTTTGAATCAATAAATTAGATATGGTTATCTTGATGAAGATTTTTTTTGTAGTTTTTTTTATTTTCAGCATAAAAATATATAGTTTTGTATCAAAACTTCAAAACCGATTATGCACAAGGCTTTTTTCATATTAATTTTTATATCATTGACGTTGAGGACGTTGGCACAGGATGTGGGGAATGTTGTGGACGAGGTGCTTGCTGATGTGGCTGAAGCGGGCGATGAAGAGTCCGAGGAAACTGCCGAAATGGATTTTGAATATTGGGAGAATCTTGTGGAGACGAAGATCGATATTAACACCGACAATATCAATGAGTTACGGTCATTGCCGTTGTTGAATGACATTCAGATTGGCGACATAATTGATTATCGAAAAAAATATGGCGACCTTGCCTCGATTGGTGAATTGAAGGGCATTCTGTCGTTGAGCCCAGAAAACATCAGGCGGCTTTCTCATTTTATTACGGTCAATAATGCATCGTTGCGCCCTCAATATACTCTGCGTGAGCTACTTACAAAAGGTTCTCATTCAGTTTCATCCAACAACAAGATGGTTTTTGAGCGTCAGAAAGCCTACATTTCCGACAGCACCGGCAATGCAAAATATAATGGCGGCAGGATGAAATGGAGCGTGAAATACCGTTATAAATTTCGCGACCGCATCGCGTGGGGCATCACTTGTGAAAAGGATGCTGGTGAAAGTTTCGGTTTTGGCGACCGAAGATATGGTTTTGATTATTATTCTATGTTCTTGAGAATCCGAAAGTTAGGTATTGTTGACAATCTCATTCTTGGTGATTATATTGTCAGGTTTGGGCAGGGTTTGATGCTTGGCGGCGGGTTTTCAATGGGCAAGTTGATGTCGGGCGGCGGTGCTGGTGGTATGCAAATCCGCGAATACGGTTCTGTGAATGAAAATCGGTTCTATCGTGGCGCAGCTGCTACCATGAAAATTTCTAAACGCTTGTCTGTCAGTGCTTTCGCAAGTGCAAATCTAATTGATGCGACGTGTGAGGGCAATGTTTTCCATTCTTTGAGGACGGATGGCTATCATCGCTCAGACCGTGAACTCGCCAATAAGGACAACCTTAGAGAGTGCATTGGAGGCGTGATGGGGGAGTGCCGCGTTGGTGATTTTCTGTTTGGGGCGGCTGCGTACTATTTCAATTATGACAAAACTTTTGTCCCACGCTCTCAACTCCGCTATGCAAGTATGTATGAGTGTCGGGATGGGGTAGGGGCGTCGCTGAGTTACCGTTATGCGGTCCGAAAAGTGAGTTTCTACGGCGAGACGGCGGTCGATAAGCGTGGAAATTTCTCCACAATCAACACTGCCGATTTCCAACCTGCCCCGAATTACAATCTGCGTCTAAGTTATCGTAATTATTCTCCACATTATCAAGCATTTAAGGCGTTGTCATTTGGTCAGGCGTCACGAGCGAGTAATGAGGAAGGTCTTTATGCGGGACTTGCGGCAGAGCCTTGCAAATGGTTGAGCATTGAGGCATGGACGGATGTTTTCAGGCTTCCATGGGCGGGCGCGTTCAATCGGATGCCGGCGACGGGAAATGAGTCGATGATGCGTTTTGATTTCCATTTTAATCGCCGTTATGACTTGATTGTCAGGCTCAAACACAAAGAACGCAACAATTCAGATCGTGACGATGGAATCGCAAAAACCGGCTATTTGCGGTTGAACAGCGTGTATAAGCCTTCTGAAAAATTATCACTCGTAACGTGTTTGCAGTTCAGTCGTGCGGGCGGCGAAGACGCTGTGCATGGATATTTGGCGTATCAGGATTTGAAGTTTGAAGCTGCAAAAATTCCGCTCAAGCTTTCTTTGCGATATGCCTTGTTTTCAGCGCCTTACGATGCGCGTATTTATGCAATGGAGAGCGATGTGACCGGCACTTTTGCCATTCCTGGGTATTTCTATGACGGGCAACGGGTGTATATGACTTTGGGGTATAAGATGGGGAAAATGACTTTACAATTAAAAATTTCTCAGTGGCATTACTTTGACCGACAGCGAGTTAGTAGTGGAGATTCTGAAATTGACGGCAACCGAAAAACAGAATTGAGCATGTTTTTCAAATTTAATTTTTAATTTTGCTTTCAGATTTTATAAACCAAATTTTTTGACAAATGAAAATGAAAAATGTAATATTTTCAATGATGTTGACGGTTATGGCTTTGACTTTTGTGTGTTGTCAGGCACAGGAGCGGAGCACAACGCTCATTTATGGTCGTAAGTCATTGAATCCCAAATATGTCCGCGTTATCGACAGCCTTGTCAATGATGCAATTTCCCAACGCGCAATGCCAGGATGCAGAATTTTGGCTGTGAAGGATCAGTACGTAATTTTCAATAAATCATACGGTTATCTCACATACGACAGCATACGACCCGTCAATGATTCAACGATGTATGACATAGCTTCCGTTACAAAAATGGCGGGGTCTGCTTTGATGCTTGTGAAGCTTTATGAGGACAGAAAACTCGATTTGGATAAAAAAATTAGTGAATATTTTCCTGGTTTTACTGACAATGGTGCGACAATCCGTGATGCTTTGGCGCATCAGGCAGGCTTCAGACCGGGCATCGACATCAAAAGGATTGAACCTGATTTGTATAAATCGTGTGTCACCGACCCAAATTATGTTCCGAGCGTGGCGCGGCGTAAAATCTTGCAGGACGTCATGGCGCAGCCGATGAAAAATCCGGGCGAATACCTTTATTCTGACATTGGTTTTTATTTTTATCCTGAATTTACAAGCCGTTTTTATGGGCTTGGATTCATAAATTTTCTGAATGAATGGTTCTATTATCCATTGGGTGTCAAGCTGTTATTCAATCCATTGGAAAAATATCCGCTCAGTAACATTGCGCCCACGGAAGTGGATACAGTGTGGCGGAAACGTGTCGTTCAAGGCACTGTGCATGATGAAATGGCGGCGATGATGGGTGGAGTTTCGGGTCATGCAGGGCTGTTTTCAAACGCAAATGATTTGGCTGTGATAATGCAGATGCTGCTCAGTGGCGGCGAATATGGCGGCATAAAATTCCTCAAGCCTGAAACCGTCAATCTCTTTACGTCACAGGCTTTTGAGGGCAACCGTCGCGGTCTTGTTTTCGACAAGCCTGTCATTGACACAACCCTCAACGGCACTCCAAGCAAACAGGCAAGCCATCTGAGTTTTGGACATACGGGTTTCACAGGTCCATTCGTGTGGGCTGACCCGCGCAACCGCCTAATTCTCGTTTTCCTCACGAACAGCACTTACCCAAACCGCTCAATGACAATCACAAAACTCGACCTGCGCACAAAAATCCATGACGTCTTCTATGCGGAGGATTTGGTGGAGAAGAATTAGAATTGGAAGTAGATGAATGGCTGCACGGTCTCTCCTTGTAACTGAACCACGAGTTGCATCACAACAACGAGAATGAGGATTTTTATCGCGATGTTGCAGCGGATGAACAGGTTTTCAATTTTTTCAGCCATTTTTTCCGGCACGGCGTGACACGCAAATCCAAACGCCACCAAAATCACCCACAGCATCCTCGCATCCCAAAAATGCGTTGCAAATGTGATGTCGAAATTGGTGAAAATCTGTTGTAACATTATCAGAGGCACTTGGAAGGCATCGACGGACACTGTGCCGTCTTCGGTCTCAACTGTGATGTCCGACGCGCGGAAAAACATCCACAGCACCACAACGACTATGAACGTGCCAAACCATGTCAATGTTTTTGTCAGGCGGTTGACGGGCAGGATTTTTTTCAATATTTTGTCGATGCCGAGTGCAACGCCATGCGCACCGCCCCAAAGTACAAATTTCCATGCCGCGCCGTGCCAAAGTCCGCCGATGAGCATGGTGAGCAATAGGTTCACGTCCGTGCGAATCATTTTCACGGTCTCCGGGAATGCAATCGTCACAACCCACGCAATGATGCACACACTTATTATAATAGGTGCAATCAAAAATCCTTTCATGAACAATGCAACCGCAATCACCGTCGCACCAACGAGCGTCAAGGAAATGATTATCTTGTTGTCTGTATGATAGGCGATTAAGCCCAATATTCCCACAACAATCAATGCTATCACCCAAGCATTTACGCCACAGGTCAGCACGGCAGCAAGCACCACAAGCACTGGCACTGAAATCACGGAAAATTTGGAGACTTCACGGTTGCCGCCGAGCGGAATATAGAGGTATTCCATCAGCCATGAGGACAACGAAATGTGCCATCGTTTCCAGAACTCACTGACTGTCAAACTTTTGTATGGAGACTTGAAGTTTATGCCCAAGTCATAACCCATGATGCGCCCGATGCCTATCGCCATGTCGGAATATCCCGCAAAGTCACAGAAAATCTGCAAGGCGTAACCCAATACCGCCATCAAGTTTTCAAAACCGCTGTATGTTTGAGGCGCGGCAAATATCAAGTCATTGTATTGTGCTATGTAGTTGGCAATCACGGCTTTTTTGAATAATCCTGTGATTATCAGCCACAATCCCGAATACGCTTTTTCGCGGGTGAGGGTCGGAGTGTTGTCCAATTGTGGCAAAAATAAATTAGCTTTGACGATAGGGCCCGCCACTAACTGTGGGAAGAATGTAAGGTAGAACGCAAAATCTATCAAACTCTTTGCAGGCGGTACGCGCCGCCAATATATGTCGATTATGTAGCTTACACTCTGGAAGGTATAGAAGGAAATGCCCACCGGCAGGAATATCTCCATGAAGTCGAAATTTGAGCCGATGATTTTGTCAATATTGAAAATGATGAAGTTTGTATATTTGAAGTATGCCAATAGCAACATGCTTGGCACGACGCCAGCCACAACCCACCATTTGCGTTTGCGCGTGTCTTCGGTTGCGGCGAGACGGTTGCCGATGATATAATCGAGGATTGTCGTAGCAACCAAAATCACAACATAATTGCCGCTGCTTTTATAATAGAAAAACAGGCTGAACAGCGTGATGTAGATTGATACAAGTTGTTTGCGCTTGTATATCAGGTTATAGACCGTCAGAAACACCAGGAACAACAGCAGAAACTGCCCGCTGTTGAACAATAATGGTGCCTCAGGGTCATAAACAAATATCCGTGCAAGATTGCGAAAAAATTCCATTTTTCAATTTTTTGATTTTCGATTTTCTCTCTCCTCTTTCTTCTTTCCTATCCCACTCTGCTGATTGTCAGTAATTTGTCATAGTCCAAAATCTCCACGTTTTTGCCGGAGACGCGGATAATGCCGTCGCTGGAGAATGCGCGGAGGGTGTGGATGATTTGTTCACGGCTACATCCGGCGTATTCCGCGAGTTCCTGACGTGAAAGTCCAAGGCTGAACGACCGCGATTCATATATTTTGTCTGACAGATATAACAGCACGTCGGCGACACGTCCGTTGCTCTGTTTGCGAGCCACGGAGATGAAGTTGAAAATAGCCGCGCGGAACATCTGCGTCGAAAGTCCCATGATTTCAAACATGAACTGCCTGTTTGACATGATGAACAACTTGAACCTGTTGAGGTTTATCATGCAGCCGTGGCACTCTTCCACTGCGACAATCGAAAACAGGTTTATGTCTTCGTTCAGGATGTTCGCGAGGCCGAGGAGCGTCTGCGCCTTGTCTATGGCGACGATGAACTCCTTGCCGTTGTTGTTCGTGACGAACTTCACGATACCTTCGGTGAGGAATATCAGTTCGGTGCATTTGGAGCCCTGTTTGAAGATTGTCTCACCTTTCTTGAACGTGTATTGTCTGGTCTGATCAAAGATGGAGCGAAATTCGTCCTCCGAGAGGCCTTTACAAAGTCCGTTCTTGAAAAAACATGTTTCGCATTTCGGCGATGGTACGTTTGGCATTTTCTGTCAAGTGTTTTCGTTAATAATCCATTTTTAATATATTTCTTCGCCCTCCACCATGATGTTCAGTATTCCATTCAGGTCGGAGAGTTTGTTGACGAGTTTTTCGAGATGCTCCTGGTTGCGCACGTACACTTCCAGCATGCATGAAAAACAGTTTCCGTCGGTCTCGATGTTTACGGTCTTGAGGTTCAAGTCGAACTCTTGGGAGACCACGGTTATTATCTTGTGGGCGATTCCTTTTATGTCTATGCCGTCCATTGTCAGTTTTGCAACGCCCGACTGCTCTTTTATGGTCTTCCATGACACCGGGACGAGTGACAATGGGTGCTCCTTGATTTTTATCGCGGCGTAGAGGCAGTCTTTTTTGTGGATGAAGACACATGAATTGTCGTCCGCCTTTATGCCTATCGTCTCGTCGCCCGGCATCGGCTGACAGCATCCCGCGAGTTCATAATTTATGGTGTCGGAGTCGCCGTTGTCATCCTTTTCGCCGCCGCCAAATTGTAGTTTCCAGAACCTTACAATTGTGTTTCCAACCGATTTCCTCACGAAATTTTCAACATCCGAACTTGGAATCGTCTGTTTGCTGATTTTTTGGTAGAGTTCCGATTTGTTCAGGCAGCCGAACTCCGACATCATGGCGGTCGTCACCTCGTTCTCGTTGCGGATTTTGTATTTCGCAAGGAGGTTGTGGAGGATGGTCTGACCTTCGGCGATGTCTATCTTGATGTAGTTATGGAGTTGTTCTTTCAGGACGTCGTATGCCTCCTTCGTGATGACCATGTTCAGCCATTCGGGTTTTGGCTCGGTGTATTTTGATGTGACAGGCTCTACACGGTCGCCGCTGTGCAAGAGTGTAGATATGGGCATCATCTTGTGGTTTACCTTCGCGCCGATGCAGTTACGCGCCTTTTCAGGGTCGTTTATGTAGGCATAGTCCAAGACTGACGCGCCGGCGGGCAGAGTCGTGACCGCGCCGTCGGGTGAATATACTGAAATCTCGTCAGAGAGCAGCAGCTTGAAGTTCTCCATGAAGTCGAAGTTGCTGTTTGCAGGGTCTTCGAGTTTGTCTTTGAGGAGTTTGAGTTTGTCGTCGAACTCCGCTTTTTTGTCTTTGATGCCTTTATATTTCCAGTGGGCGGCGAATCCGTATTCCGCAATCTCGTCCATGCGCTCGGAACGTATCTGGATTTCTACCCAGCGGCTGTTCTCCTTGTCATAGACCGTCATGTGGTACGCTTCGTAGCCGTTTTCTTTCGGCACTGTAATCCAGTCGCGGGTGCGCTCGGGGTGAACGTAGAAGTCCTTGGAAATCAGCTCAACAATCTTCAGGCACTCCTCTTTCTCTTTGCTCGGGTCGTTAGGAGTGAAGATTATGCGTATGGCGAAACGGTCGTACACTTGGTCGAATGTGACGTGTTTTTTCTTCATCTTCTGATAGATGGAGTAGATGCTTTTGGGGCGTCCCTTCACGTCGAACTTTATGCCGTTTTGGAGCAGTTTCGCAATGATAGGCAGTGTGAATTTGTTGATGTAGTTTTTGGATTCATTTTCCGTCAGCTGCATCAGCGAGTTTATTTCGTCATACTCCTTGCGGTTGAGGTATTTGAAGGAGAGGGTTTCGAGTTCTGTCTTTATTTTGTTCAATCCGATTCGGTGCGCGAGTCGGACGTAGATTTGCATTGTTTCGTATGCAACCTTATATTGCGATTCGGGCGAGCGCACCTCGAGCGTGCGGAGGTTTGTGAGGCGGTCGGCGAATTTGATGAGTATGACGCGGAAGTCGCCGGTCAGACCGTAAATCATGTTTTCATAGACTTTGGGGTCCATGTCCTTGAAATATTCGCTCGTGCCTTTTATGCGTACTAAGGAATCCACAATCACCGCTATTTTCTCGCCGAAAAGGTTGGCTATGTCCTCTTTCTTGTAGTCGGTCTGGAATGTGATTTCATGGAGAAGTGCAGCCGCCGCGCCTATTGCGTCGAGTCCGATGTCCTGCACTACAATGCTCATCACGTCGAAAAGATGGTAGATGAAACTGTCGCCGGTGTGCCTTTTCTGACCATGATAGACATCACGCGCTAAGGCATACGCCTTGCGTACAAGAGACTTGTCCTCGTCGGTCTTGAAGTGACGGTCGCCCACCAACAGCTGTTCAAACATCCTGTCGGTGTCCTCCTCCGTGTAAGGCTTGCGGTGGAGTATGATCTCCGCCGGTGTCTTTTCGTGACTTTCTATGTTGACATCTGCCATGTTTATGGTAATGGTTGTTAAAGTTCTACATTTCTAATCTCAGTCCAAGCGGTGTCCGCAATACGGGCAGAAGTGCTTTTTGTCGTCGTCGCTCGTTGCGCCTTGTTCGGCTTCTTCCGTTTTTCCATCGCTTTTTTTGTTCTCCGCGAGTTTTTTCTCCTTCCTTTCATTGACTTTCTCCAGAAATCCCGCGCTGATGATACCTGTGGGCATGGCTACAAGTCCTATGCCGAGCAGAGCCATCGTGGAGCCCACTATTTTGCCGACCATTGTGACCGGATAGACGTCGCCGTAGCCTATCGTGGTCATCGTCACTACAGCCCACCATAGGCATCCCAGTACGTTCGGGAATTGATCTGGCTGTGCATCATGCTCTGCATAGAACATGATGAATGAACTGATTATCATTATGATAATAATCAATCCCATAATGACGCCTATCTCCGAACTCTTGTCTTTTATGACGTCCACAACGAGTTTCATCGAATTGTTGTAGCGCGTTATCTTGAACACTCTCAAGAACCTCATCAACCTTATCATCCTCAGAACGCGGAGGTCTATTTTGGTGAATGTGAGGTAGAACGGGAGAATCGAGACCAAATCGACAATGCCCGCAAAGGAGAACATGTAGCTCCTGATGCTTTGCCACCGAGTCTTGCCGGCGTTCTCGGGGTCGAGGTGCGCCGTCATGATGCGTATGATGTATTCCACAGAAAACACCATCACTGTGAAGATGTCGAAAACTGTGAAATACCACATGTACGGCAAAAAAATGCTGTCGTCAGTCTCCAGAGCCATTTCGCCGACGGACAATGTTATCAAAACCATCAAAAAGTAGTTGAAACTCTTTGACAGCCTGTTGCTTTCGTCCTTTTCATCGACGATGTAGTATAATGCCCTTTCAAACTTTTGATATCCCGTCATGTCTGTGTAAGTAATCAAAAATACTAAAATTTCAACCTCGCGTCCGGCGCCAAGTCCATCGCCGCAAATTCGCCTTTCAGATATTTGTAATAGCCCGCGCCCGCTATCATCGCCGCATTGTCGGTGGTGAATTTGCGCTCGGGTATGAAGACCTTCCATCCCCTGCGCTTTGCGGTCTCGGAGAGGGTGTCGCGGAGTTCGGAGTTTGCAGCAACGCCGCCGCCGATGGTTATCTGACGGATGCCGGTCTCTCGGACAGCCTTTGCGAGTTTTTCGATGAGGATGCTCACTATAGTATATTGTAACGACGCGCAAAGGTCGTCCAAATGCGTGTCGATGAAGTCCGGCTCTTCCTTCATCCTGTCCCTCAATGTATAGAGGAAGGATGTCTTCAGCCCCGAAAAACTGAAATCCAGCCCGGGAATGTTTGGTTTTGCAAAATGGAAGGCTTCATGGTTGCCCTGGTGCGCGTGCTTGTCGATGACAGGGCCGCCCGGATAGCCGAGACCCATCACTTTTGCGCACTTGTCGAATGCTTCGCCCGCCGCGTCGTCTATCGTTGTGCCGATGATTTCCATATCAAAATAGTCCTTCACCTTGATTATCTGCGTGTGTCCGCCCGATACGAGAAGGGTCAGGAAGGGGAATTGAGGGTCTTCCTTCGGCTTGTCTTTCTCATGCACAAACTGGCTGAGGACGTGCCCCTGCAAATGGTTGACTTCAATCATCGGAATCCCGCCCGCCAATGCAAATCCTTTGGCAAACGAGCATCCCACAATCAGAGAACCCAAAAGTCCGGGTCCCCGAGTGAACGCCACAGCCGAAATGTCGTTGGCTGTAAGCCCCGCCTGTTTCAACGCCTGGTCAACCACGGGGATTATGTTTTGCTGATGCGCTCTCGACGCTAATTCCGGCACAACGCCGCCGTAAGCCGAGTGCACAGCCTGACTTGCAATCACGTTTGACAACAATACGCCGCCGCTCACAACAGCCGCCGACGTATCATCGCATGATGATTCGATTCCTAATATATTGACTTCCAATTTATTATAAATTTATATCTTTCATTTTTTCCAAATCCCTAAATTATAGGTAATTTGTCAGAGAAAAAAACATTTGAGGTTTTTTAACAAAAAGCCTCTCTAATTCTGCGCGTACAACTGCCTCACAGCGGGGTCGGCGTTTGCGCGGTCTTCCATGTTGATATACTTGATGAACGCGCTCATGCCTCGGCTCTTGCCGTCATTGAGGTAGTAGCTGATGTTTTTGGTGTAATATTCGCGGGCGTTGAAGTTAGGATTGAATGCAAACTTGTGCTTGTATTCCTGAATCACGCTGTCGATGTTTGAGATGCCATATTCGAGGGCGTCGTTAAGTTCTTTTTTCAGTTCGGCTTTCACGGGTTTGAGCGACAGCCACGCCGCGAATACGAATGGATAGCCCGTGAAGTTTATCCACTCCTCGGCGAGGTCGTATTTGTACTTGAAGTTTGTGTATTCAAAGCACCTGTCTCCAATGATAACGCCGGCGGTTGTGCCTTTGATTGTTTTTTCATATCCAGGCTCGGCGGCGACAAATTCGGGGTTTATGTTCCAGTGATGGCGTGCGAGGATTTTCACGAGCCTCACGCTTGTAGCCGACTGATAGTCGAGGTATATTTTTGTTATCATTTCCAGCGGCACTTGGCTCACTAAAAGCACCGACCTCACGCAGCCTTCCGCACCGATGCAGAATTTTGAGACTATGTAGCTGATTTTCAGTTGAGGGATGATGCCTACTGGGACGAGGGCGATGTCGCATTCTCCATTCGTGAGCATTTCCGCGCCTTTGGACGGATATTCCGTGATGATTTCACAATTCTGCGAGATGTAATCCGAATGTTGCAGTCCATAGAGGAACGGCAGCGAATTGTGATATGAAACGAGGACTATCTTGGTCTTTTCCATGTTTTGTTTTAGTTTTGGTTGATACCGCTGAGATTTTGGTCTTGGCTTTCGAGTTGAATCTGCGCTTTAGTCGCCGCGACAGTGCAGACGCCGCCTACATACGCAGCCAAAAACGTGCCACAAAGTACATACATCGGCAGCGCGTAAATTGCGCCGATTGTTATGGCGAGCCATTTATAACGCCAAACTTCTTCGTTGCTTTCCTTGACGTTCCGGCGGTAGCGTTCGTTTGTGTAGTCCATGAACGAGAAGCCGAAATAATAGGAGTTTATGATGAAAATCAACACGAGCGACAGAACCTGCCCGATGAGCGGTATGATGTTGAGCAGCAGGCAGAGAAGCGTCAGCAGGAGTTGTTTTATTGTGCTTTTCAGTGCAATCGCCACAGCCCTCCAGATGTCTTTGACGGTCTGTTTTGCGTCGGAGCTGAACTCTCGCCCCGTGAGGAAAGTGTCGGTCTTTTCGGAGATTATGGTGTAGATAGGCGACATGAGGAGGTTCACGATTGTGCCGCCTATGAAGATGAACAGGAAGAACATCACGATTGGCATAATCCATTGAACAGCCTTTCCGAGGAAGCCGAGCCAGCCGCCGTGTTCGCTGTCCCACAGGGATGAAATCCAGTCTCCCAGACCCAAGCCGCCCCATATCAGGAGGCCTGCCAAAATGATGTTGACGATGATGGGGATGACGAAGTATTTCCCCATCTTGTTGCGGCTTATGATTCCAAAGGCGTCGCTAAATGCCTTTAAGCCTGTCGATATCTGTTCTGTTGCTGTTGCCATTTTCTTTCATGAAATTATATGCGAAATTACTGTATTTATTTTTACAAACAAAATTTTTACATATTTTTTCACTTGAAAAAAACTTTTTTTTAAATTTGCGGCATAATAGACGTTAAATAATTTCTAACAATATAAAACCTAAGAAAAATGAGATTAGACGGACGTAGAGAGAGCAGCAACGTGGAAGACCGCCGTGGCGGTGGTTTCTCGTCAGGCTCGGGTTCAAGGATGTCAGCCGGTAAAAAGGGCGGTTGTTTTACAATCATTTTGGCGATTGTAGGCCTGTTTATTGGCATGAAGACAGGAAACTGGGGATTGTTCCAGAGTTCTGCGGGAGATTTGATAGGTGGTGGCACGGCTACTACTACACAGTCTCCGGCAACGCGCACAAATTCAGGTAGTACGATGCAGAGTGATGAACTCAAAACTTTTGCATCCCGGATTCTCGCCTCCACTGAGGACGTGTGGACCAATATTTTCAAACAGAACGGCAGGCAGTACCGCTGCCCGAAGATGGTGATTTTCTCCGACGGCGTTAACACTGCATGTGGCAGCGCCTCGTCTTCCACAGGCCCGTTCTATTGTTCTGGTGACCAGAGCCTCTATCTTGACCTTTCATTCTTCGCGACGATGAAACAGCAGCTCGGCGTAAGTGGCGACTTTGCATACGCTTACGTCATCGCCCATGAGGTCGGACACCATGTGGAGAATGAACTCGGTCTCCTCGCACAACTCCACCGCCAGATGGACCAGTGCCGCACGGAAGCCGAAGCCAATAAGATTTCAGTCCGCATCGAGCTTCTCGCGGATTTCTATGCTGGAATCTGGGGCTTTTATGAGAATAAAACCTTCAAATCGCTCGAAGATGGCGACCTCGAGGAAGCCATCAACTGTGCGCATCAGATTGGCGACGACTATCTCCAGAAATCCGCCGGATACCGCACGGTTAAGGAGGAAGCCTTCACGCACGGCACATCGCAGCAGCGTATGAAATGGCTAAAACTCGGTCTGACAACCGGCGACATTTCAAAAGGCAACCAAATCCTTACATGTCCCGAGAGCCAGCTGTAAGCAATTGCTGAAGTAATTGAATTTAATCAACAAATCAACAAATCAAAAAAATGGCAGAAGAAAATTCTTTCAAAGAGAACCTCAATTGGAAAAAGATTTCCATTGATGCAGTGAACACCATCATTGCGACTGCGATTGGTATCATCATCGGTCTCCTTGTTGACAAATGGCGCGAGAACATCTCTAACCAGGAGAACTACCAGAAGGTGATTGTTGCCACCATCAACAACCTAGAAAACTACCAGAATCAGATTTCAAAGATTCAGGGCTACCTCCAGGCCGCCGAAGACGTGTATGACAACATGACTTCGGATGAATATGAACCTTCAGATGAAACTCTGGACGAACTTGGCGACATGATTTTTGAGTCGGACTTCATGCAGCAGGATCGCTGGATAGAGGAAAACTTCATCACCAATGGCGGCTTCATCGAAAACACCGACCTGCGCCTCAAAATCGGTAATGTCTATTCGCTCATCGACCTCTGCAAAAGCAAAATTGTAGCAATGAAGGAGAGCGGCAAAATCTATTTGGAAAAATACGCCGACATTTACATCAAATATCAGGATGACAAGATGAAAGGTGCGCAGAAGTTCATGATGTCAAAAGACTTCCTGACCTATTACGCACAGTTGACAACTACCAACAGTGACGTAGAATCCAGTATTGCTATCATCAAGGATCTCACAAACGAAATCATAAGTATGTCTGATGCCGACCAGGACGAACTCAACAAGATGCGTGAATCGTCGAAGCGAATTAATGACATCATCATCAAGAATCGTGGTGAGTAGTAATTGAACTTCGCATTAATAAAAAATACCGTAAAATTCCCCATAATTTACGGTATTTTTTATACCTTAACGCCAAATTATTAACCACAAAAGGTATGAAAATGAGAAAAATGTTTGCATTTATGATGCTGTTTGTCAGCATCTTCACAAATTGTGGCGGTCAGAATTTCCGCTCCGTGAACGCCGCCGATTTCGAGCAGTTCATTCAGCAGCCTGATGTCATTGTCCTCGATTCCCGCACCGCGCAGGAATATGCCGACGGACATATAAAAGATGCTGTGAATATTGATGTAAAAGCTGATGACTTTGAGCAGAAAGCCATCTCAACCCTCGACAAGTCCAAGACAATCGCCGTATATTGTCGCAGCGGCCGCCGCAGTAAAATAGCAGCCGCAACCCTCGCCAAAAACGGTTTCACCGTCATTGAGTTGGATTGCGGCATAATATGCTGGACTTCAGCGGGAAAGGAAGTGGTCAAATAATTGACAATGAACAATTGACAATTAATATTTTAATTGTCAATTGTCAACTGTCAATTGTCAATTATTAAAGCCTGTCCCTCAAAATTGCTTCAACTTTTTCGGGCGTAACGATGCCATGTTCGCCGAGTTTTGAGCCGCGCTCACGGAAACGCCTAACAATCTCATTGACAACATCTTCGCCGATGCCGTAGTCAGAAAGGCGGGTCTTGATGCCGAGTGAATTGAAGAAGGATTCAGATTTCTGGATTGCGACTTTGACAGCCTCGTCGCCCTTGGCATCAACGCCCCAAACATTCTTGCAGAACATTTCGAGTTTCTTCATCTTGGCTTCGCGCATTACGCTCATTGTGCCGGGCAGGACGATAGCGAGTGTAACGCCGTGGTCGAGTCCGCAAAGTGCGGTGAGTTCGTGACCAATCATGTGGGTGCTCCAATCCTGGTTTACGCCCGGGCAGATGAAGAAATTGAGTGCGCAAGTGGCTGACCACATGTAGTTTGCACAGGCATCATACGTCGGTTTGTCCGCCATCACTTCGGGCGCAATTTCAACGATTGTCTTGAAAACGCCTTCTGCCCACCTGTCCTGAATCTTGGCGTTGATGTCGTCGGTGAGGTACTGTTCAAAAACGTGGATGAACGAGTCTGTCAGACCGTTTGCGCGTTGTTTCTTGGGGATTGAATATACAACTTCGGGATCGAGAATTGAGAAAACGGGGTAGTACTTGTCGTTGCCCATTGCGAATTTCTCTTTTGTTGCACGGCGCGAGATTACGGCGTTGCAGTTCATTTCTGAGCCTGTCGCGGGCATTGTCAATACCGTTGCAATCGGGAGCACCTCGTCCGGCACTGCGCCTTTCACGAGAATGTCATTCCACGGATCGCCTTTGAAATCAACGGCTGCTGCAATGAGTTTTGTGCCGTCGATTACCGAGCCGCCGCCAACTGCGAGCAGCATGCCGACAGATTCCTTGCGGCAGATTTCCACAGCCTTCATCAGTGTGTCATAGTCGGGATTCGGCTCGATGCCGCCAAATTCAATCACTGTGAAACCTTTGAGAGCCTTCATAACCTGGTCATAGACGCCGTTCTTCTTGATGGAGCCGCCGCCGTAGGTCATCATGATTTTTTCGCCCTTGTACATCAGTTCGCCGAGTTTGGCGATTGAACCCTTGCCAAAGACAATCTTGGTTGGATTTTGAAATTCAAAATTGTTCATTTGATTAGTGCTTGTTAAGAATTAGATTTTTTAATGTCGGTACAAATATAAACATTTTCCACGAAACTCAAAATCTTTTTCGTAAAAATTTTCTAAACTCTCAACATTCAACATTCAACATTCAACTCTCAACTCTCAACTTTCAACTAAATCACCCCTACCGATTTCAGCAGCAGCAAAAGCAGCATCGCCGGAGCGACAAATCTGACCATGAGGACATAAAGTCCGCGACGTGAAAATATTTCTCCATTGCGGGTCAGTTCATCGGTGATGATGTCGGGTTTCAAAACCCATCCAATCAATATGCAAGTGCCAATGGCGACGAGAGGCATGAAGACGTTGTTGCTGACATAATCCATAACGTCGAGGATTTGAGCCGTGACGCCGTTTGGCAACGGAAGTTCAAAATATAATACGTTGTAGCCCAAGCACACCAAAACCGCCAAAATCAACGCCAAAATGCCTTCATACACAATGGAACGGCGGCGCGAAATCTGAAACCTGTCCATGAAACTCGACACAATCGCCTCTAACATGGAGACCGCGCTCGTCAACGCCGCAAAAAACGCCATCACGAAAAATATCGCGCCTACAAAGCCGCCTGCCGCGCCCATGGACGCAAACACTTTGGGTATTGATATGAACATCAATCCCGGTCCCGATGCGCTCATGCCTTCGTGACCCATGAAGACAAACACAGCAGGGATTATCATCACGCCAGCCAAAAATGCGACTGCGGTGTCAAATACCTCGATTTTGTTGATGTCCTTGACGAGATTGTCGTTTTCGCTCACGTAACTGCCATACGAAATCATGATGCCCATTGCAACGCTCAGGCTATAAAAAAGCTGTCCCATCGCGTCCATGAGTGTTATGATTATTTTTTGGAAGGTGACACCCTCCAAGTCGGGCACTACCAGTACTTTAAGTCCGTCCATGCCGGTACGTGTAACTCCGGTTTCGTCGGTGTAGCTAAGCGTCAGAGAGTATAATGAAATGCCAATTACAAGCAAAATCATCAACGGCATCAATATTTTGGACGAAAGTTCTATGCCCTTGTTGACGCCAAGATAGACTATGCACGAGGTAATCAACAGAAACATAACTGTATATACAATCGGTTCCACTTCGCCGGTGATAAAACCACTGAAATATCCGTCGTCTGAAGCGTCGATGCCGCCGCCACATAAAAAGACGACCATATATTTCATTACCCAGCCGCCCACGACAAAATAATACGGCAAGATTACCATTGGCACAAGGCAGGCGAGTTTTCCGAGGGGCTTCCATCGCGGATGGAGCCTACGGTAAGCCATCAGGGGGCTGAGTTTGGTTTTGCGGCCGATTGCAATTTCAGTGGTGAGGAGCGCAAAGCCAAATGTAAGCACAAGCACCAAGTAAATCACCAAAAACAATCCGCCTCCGTCCTTTGCCGCAAGGTACGGAAACCTCCATATATTACCCAGACCGACGGCACTGCCCGCCGCCGCCAATACAAATCCTATGCTGCCCCTAAATGAGCTGCGCCTGTTTTCGTTTTTCATTTATTAATATTTTTCGCAAAGATAGTTTATTTTCCGCATATTTCGACAATCTAAAAACGTGCAGTTTCCAACATAATTTTCCTGCCGTCCGCCATTGTCGTTGCAAACAGATAAATGTCGCCGCCGTCCTTGATTTTCATTTTTTTACGCAGTTCATCGGCTTTCATCGGAAAATTGCGGACTGTGATGTTGGCTTTTTCGATGTGTTTAAAGTCCTTCACGCCTCCTATTTTCATGATTTTGAATCTGCGCCCGGGAAAATCGTCAATCAATTTTTTTGAAACGTACAGATGGCTGTTGTCGCTTATTTTTTCTAAGAAATAATGCTCCGCCAAAAGGTTGAATGGTGCGGCTTTCATAATCGCGGCGTTTGGCTCGTAGAGGTACATTCCAGTTTCCAAATTTGTGGCGGTTTCGGCATCGCTGTTGGCTTCGTCGCTTCTTAGGAAAATGTGAATGTATCTGTCTGTGTCATACACAAATATCTTTGGTTCTTCATTGAATCCGGGAATCAGGACGGCGAGTAATTCCTTACATTCTCCATCAACTCCAACGACATGGATTTCTGCAACGTTTTTGAGTTGGGACGTACATTCTGAAATGTCCAACATCGGCGAGAGTTTTATGATTGCTATGTCAGTTTTTTCTAACAAAACATCCTGAAATCCAACAACATCCGGCTCGCAATCACTGATGCGGACAGTTTTTGAGCCGCTTTTGCTCCGGCGTGCTGGGTCTATGAAAACCGCGCCAAAATGACCGTCAAAATTCTTCAAAAATTCCACGCCATCGCCGTTTATAATTTCATAATTTTCAAGCTTGAGCGCATGGAAATTGTTAGCGGCGATTTCGCAAAGTTCACTGTTGCGCTCTACATAATACGACCGTCCAAAACCCGCCGACATTACTGAAAAATCAACGCCAAATCCGCCTGTCAAGTCGGCATAATTTTTTTCGGAAATCTTGTCGCAATATCGTCTGATGATGTCGCTTTTTGGGCGTGTGGTAAATTCCGACGAACATTGCTCCAACGACAGATGCACAGGATATATGATGTCCTCATTTTCAGCCCATTGAGGCATTTTGCGTTTCATTGCTTGTATGCCTGCAATTTGTTGAAGTACAAACTTTGGACGGAAATCCTCATTTTCTTTCATGCGCAATGCGAGGTCGCGCACATCGTTGTCGATGTGTTCATGAATATATTTTTTCTCTGTCGTCGTCACCAATACCATCTCAATTACTTCAATTACTTACAAAAAAAGGAATCTGCCATAACCGACAAATTCCTTTGAAAATTCTTTGTACCCGGGACAGGAATCGAACCTGCATGCCTCTCAGCACTAGAACCTGAAACTAGCGCGTCTACCAATTTCGCCACCCGGGCGTACCACTATGGGAAACAAGTTCGCTCTTAAAAAGCGTTGCAAAGTTAAATATGTTTCGCCAATAAAACAAATTTTTTTGCAACTTTTTTCTTGGCTACTTTGCTACGAGCCGTTGTGCCGTCAGTTTGTTTTGCTTCATGCCTTCCACGTATGTCTGCATGATGGCTTTGATTTGTGATTCCATGAAAGGCAATTGTGGAAAGTTGTCGCGGCGGTCGATGAGGTTGTTTTTCAACTGGAAATCCTTCTGATATTCAAAAATGCCAGTCAGTTTCTCGTTTTTATATTCAATCATCAGTGTATCAAGATAATACATCGACTGACCGTTCAAGTCGTTGAAGACATAATTGACAAATTTTGAGGAATCCTGTTCAAAAACGTTTTTGCCAAATGAAAAATATGGCTTGTCATACCCAATCATTGAGAGTAGGGTAGGGGTGATGTCCATCTGTTGCATCAGGCGTGTCGAGTCGCATTTGATGGGCAGTTGACCGCCCGGCGTGTAGAAAAATATCGGAATCCTGAATTTACCATATTCGTTTGCATATTCGTCACGCGAGCCGGGTCCAGTGTGGTCGGCTGTGAAGACAAATATTGTGTTTTTGAACCAGTCCATTTTGCTTACTGTCTCAAAATATTTCTTCAAAGAATAGTCTGCGTATCTCACAGCCTTGTGCATCGGGATTGTGCCGTCGGGGAATCGCCCGTCGTCATATTTGGATGGAATTTTGAACGGATTGTGGGATGAGGCTGAAAATATGGTCAGCAAAAACGGTTTGCCGCTTTTCGCAATGCGGTCGCTTTCATTGGCGAAATATTGGAAGAATGGCTCGTCCCAAATCGACCACGTGCCGTCAAACTCGCTGTCGTTGTTGTACTCGTCCATTCCGTAATAATTGGGGAAGCCGATGGAGTTCGTGAAGCCTTTGAATCCCAAAGTCGTGTTTGGTGCGCCGTGGAAAAATGCACATTCATATCCCTCATTACCAAGCATTTCGGGAAGTCCTTGGAGAGTGTTGTTGGAATAGAAATAATAGCAATATGGCTCGATGTATCTCGGTATGCCCGCAAAAACGCCCGGCATACAATCTACGGAGCGGATGCCGTTTGCAAATGAATTCATGAAACAATAACTCTGCCCCAGTAGTGAATCCAAAAATGGAGTGTAGCCTTCAAAATTTCCGTTGTCCAAATCCCTGTTGAAATATCCGACGTATTCACTGCTGAAGCTTTCCATCAAAATTACCACAATGTTCGGTTTCTTCATTTCAGCCGTGTCGGAAGGCTCGTGAATGGGGTTGAAGATTGTCGTGAGCTGTTCCGATGGGTAGAAATCGAGGTTTTTATATCCGGTCTTGTGGATTGTCGTGATGACTGTGAACGGTGTATTCAATACAATAGCCGCCTGCACGGGCTTTTTACAATAAATGTCCGCCGAATCTTGGCGCATCGGGTGCATTTTCAGTCCAAATCCGCCCCTCAGTCCGCCGATTGCCAATGTCATTGCAAGGACGAACAGTATCGGATGTACAGTATAATATACACCATTTGGCGCGTAGTCGTCGGCGTGTTTGTTGCGTTTGATGGGGTTGTAGTAGAATTTCCATAGCAGGAATATGCTTCCCGCGCCAAAAATCCAAACAGGCCAGTATTGCGTCACAGACTCCATGAGGATTTTGCCGATGTTGTTTTCATTACCAAATTCGGCGAAGAATGTCGCGGTCGTGCGCCGTCCGCCGAAATCGAAATATACAACGTCCGCGACGTTCATGAAAATGCCTATCGTGTTGATGATGAGATAGATATATTTAACGACACGTTGATAACTTACGGTGTCGCGGAATTTTGCGGGGACGGTCTGCATGGCAATGCAAAGGATGTTGAGGTAGCACAGTGCGCTGATGTCGAACCTGATGCCGCCGCCGCAGATTGTCATCATGTCGGAGAATGTGACGTCCTGGAATGTCGAGTGGTTCATCCAAAAGAAAAACCATCTTTCCGCCATGTACAGCAACATTGCAAATGCAAAGTTGACTGCCATTATCAATATTGGTTGCTTCCTGATGTTTTCCATTTTTTTTAGTCAACCCATAAGAAATCTTCGTCGTCGTCGATGTTCTTGCGTTCAAGGATGTTTGTAGCGAGAGTGTCAGCAGTTTGAATCACGGCGCACAGCGGACAGATGTCCCGCGCATTGTTGAGATTTTCCTTGATGTCCGCGCTCTGGAATGGCAGGTCCCATGCCGCCATGTGCCAGCGGATTGCCATTATCTCAAAGTCGCTCATTGAAAGACCGGCACGCAGGAGCACAATTACGGATTTTTCACCGTGTCCGAGCGGGAAGTTTGTATAGTCGAGTTTGAAGCCCTGTTTGGTCTGTATCATTCCAAACTTGTCCTTCTTTTTCTTTGTGATTTTCTTGTAGATGTCAGCCTTGCAAACGTCATGGAGGAGCGCCGCAATCTTCACGCTGTCCTCGGGCAGATATTCCGCCATGTTTTTATTGAAGCCTATCATCTGTTCGCGTATTCCGAGAGCCACGCGGCAAACATTGAGCGAATGTTCAACAAGTCCGCCGTCGTAGTTGAGATGGAAGGACGATGAAGCCGGAGCGTCGAAAAAGCCGAGTTCCTGCAGTTCTTCAATCACGTCGTCCACGCCTTCGCGCTCGGTGGATTTGAGAAGATTTATAAATTCTTTTTTGAGGTTTTGATCGATCATTTTTTTGATTTTATTGAGCCGTCTTGCGATAGGATTCCAAGTTTAATGAGGTCTTCCGTGGTGAGAGCTGGCATGTTGGATGTGTTCATCATCTTGAATACCACCACTTTGCCTGTATTGAGCGCGTCTTCTGCCGTTTCAAAATGATGGAATCCTTCTACGACGGGTATTATTGTTTGGTGAATGAATTTGCGTCCATTTACGGATATTGTGTATGAGTATCCGTCGGTTGTGTCCAAAGGCTGTGCCTCGACGGAAAATGTTGTCCCTTGGGCTGTTGTGTCAAATTTCAGGTGTGTGGGCTGTTCCTGCCCTTGTTTTCCGCCGGCGCAACCCATTGCTAATGCCGCGATTATCAGTGATGAAGTTATCAGGCGTCGCATGTTCCTTCGTTTTTTTAGAAAATTCTGCTCAGGAAGTAAGACCTCTTTACTGTCCACTGCGAGAGCGGTATCGTGAATGCAAAGTTTGCAAAGAAGGTCATGTTGTTCATGTCCTTGAATGGTTTGGACTCCTGACCGCCGCCCAATGTTATTTCGTAGTCCTTGTTAAAAATGGACATGGGCGTCATGCCAATTCTGAAGTTGATGATTGTGAAGTTGAAACCAACGATGATTGGCACGTTAATTTTGTTGCGGGCTTCGTTGTAGTCCTTTGCGCTGAGTTTTTTGCCGTCAACTTTTTGGGTTGTGGTTATGTTGAGATTGAAGTCCACTTGAGTTCCAAAATAGAAGTAAGCCTGGCGGTTGTAGAGTTCGTCGCTGAGTTTGATGTAGAGCGGGACGCCGAGAGAGAGAACGCGGTTACATTCAGTGAGTTCCACGTCTTTTTTCGGCGTTTCGTATTTGTAGGAATTGCCCCACCAGTGAGCTGTGATGCCGGTTATGAAACCTATATTGTCATTCTTGCAGTCGTGGTGGAATTGCAGGCCGAGATTGAAGCCCGGTGTGTATCCGAGGGATTCGATTGGCTCGAGGTGCACGAGGCCTTCGCCGCCTTTGAAATATTTGTTATTGCAGCGTTCCGACGGTCCGCCGTTGAAACTGTTGCTGAAGCCGAGTTCAAGTACAAAATAGTCAAACTCGAAGTGCCTGCCCTTCTGCGCTGAGGCGATGCAGGGCAGTATCGCCAGCAATAATATGATGATTTTCTTGTTCATGTCTTTTCGATATTATATTATGGACGATAAACCCATTCTGAATTGTTGTAAATTACATAGTCGCCATCGCCTTGTTGTGCGCCGCCCACTACGAACGCCCTGTCGCCGCCATTGATGACCGTGGCGCGTGATACACGGCTGTTCAGTCCGTCTTCATTCATGTATGGAGCGCGTAATTCGGGAACGAAATTGGTGCTCATGTCATATTTTAGCATGTCGGAATAATATTCAATCTTGCCGTTTTCGTCCACGCCTTCGCCCATGCCGTAGTAGATTATTCCATCTACCGAAAATGCTGATCCGAAAGCGCGTGGCTTGAAGTTGTATTCCATGTTGTATTCATCGCGGAGGTTGTCATTGAAATGACGTGGGTTTTTGCTTGTTGGCCATGAGAACGTGTAGGAATCGGGATGGCTGTTGACGGGCATATTGAAGTGGCAGGGGATGAACTCGTCATAATATTTGGTCTTGCCGTTTTCGCCTTCGCCCTTGCCGCCGATGATGTAGGCGTCGTTTTCCACAACAACCACCGATGCGCCAGAACGCCGTCCAAAGCCGAAGTCTTCGGTCATTTGGAGGAAGTAGCCGCTTGTCGGGCTGTATTCCTTCTTTTCGTCCCTGTCCATCATGAAGAGGTAGATGTCTGAATGATAATGGGTTTGTCCGTTGTGTTGGTATTCGCCAAGTCCCATGAATCCCCATTCCTGTATTGAGAAGCCTATGCCGCCGGTGCGTGGAAGGCCTTGGAACGGTTGAAGGAGTATTACATCGCTGTCTTCGCCACGGTATGATACTTTTGCCCAAAGGCGTGTGTCAATGTCATAAACGAAGAAATCCTGGTTGTAGTCGGTGATTTTGAGTGCGTCGTCAGTTGTTTTGCAACCGCAGCCGACATAGAGGAGATGGTGTGCAACGCTGCCGTTGTCAACATAGTTGAGACCGAAACCTACTGCGCCCCACAATGCCATTACTTCATTGCGGATTTTGAGGGTCGGGATTTGTTCGTAGGTCTTTTTCTTTGAACTGTAGCACCACAGGTCGTTATAGAGTGTTGCGCCGGCGCGTCCCATGCCGAAGAATGTGAGTGTGTCGCCGTCCACTATTGTCATGATGTTCAGGCAGTCGGAGCGTCCGCAGAGGATTGAATTGTTTTGTAATCCATTGGTTTCAAACCATTTGTTGTGCGGATGGTCGGTAGTTACTACGAGAGTTTCGGGATTGTAGGCAATTCGTCCGTCGGATGTTTTTACGTAACTGCGTATTGAATATTCTGTTTCACATTCGAGGTCGTTGATTCTTGTGAAGAACGGTTCGCTTGGGTTTACGTTGCCATTATGAGGGCTGAAGTTGTCGTTGATTGTAGGTACGTTGTTACCCTTGACCCAGCAGTGGCCATATTCAACGATGTCGGATGTCGCGACGTATTCAAAACCGCCTTTAATGTTCAGCCATACGTCCCAAACTTTATCCGCGCTGTCTGGTCTTGCGGCGCAGGGGAGCACGGCGTTTGTGCTGTCTGTGGTGAATGCAGTCTCGTAATATACGTCAAAGACTGTGTGCATCTCGTCGTCTGTCTTGCAGGCGTCAAGTAATGCAGCGCAGAGCGTGGTGGCTATTAAAGCAGAAATAAATCTTTTCATTGTTTTGTGGTCAAACAAGTAATATATTACAGGCTGCAAAATTAGTCTAAAATTGCTTAAAACACAAAAAATTAGGAAACTTTTTGCAAAAAAAATCGTTTTAGTTCTCTTTTTCTGTAAGATGCTGGGCAGCAAGTCGTTTCCTGCGCATTTTGTGGCGGCGGTAGATTCTCATTTTCCTGATGATGATGAACATCAAGACTATGACCGTGACGCTTATTATGAAAGTCACCATCTTCCAGTTGAGGTGGTTGCCCTTCACTCTCGACCACATTTCAATCAACGCCTCGTTTCTGTCGCCCGCGTCGCGCATAAGCACACAGCGGTCAATGATGGACTTGTCGGGGAATTGTATGGGATTGATACACACGCTGTCAGCGTCTTCGCCGAAAAAATATGAAACGTCGTGAGGCTCATATTCTTCCTCGTCGATGAGTTCTTCGAGGACTTCCGGCGTGGCAATCGTTGAAACGTCGCCGGCATAATCCATGTTGCGCAGTGCATTTTCACTGCTGCATAGGAAGTTTATGAAATAGGACGCCGCCTTTACGTTTTTGGCGTATTTTGGAATGACCCAGCCGTCAATCCAGGCGTTGCTGCCTTCTTCGGGGATTGAATAGTCGAGTTCCACGCCATCCTCCGCCTCCTCGAGTGCCCATTGAGCGTCGCCAGCCCATGTGAGGTTCAACCACACTTTGCCCTGACATACGCGGTCTTTGCCGAAGTCCGCCTCCCATCCTGCAACCTGCGGTTTTGCCATGAACAGCACCTTTTCCACGGCTTCGAGGTTTTCGTCCGAGATGTCGCAGGCGAGTTGCTGACGGTCGGCTTTCCCGTCCATAATTTCCTGATGTTTAGCGTATTGTATCATCACTGAATACACGTCGCGGAAGGCGTCTTTGATGAAAATCTGACCACGGAATTTTGGGTTTTGGATTGCGCCCCATGTCTTTACTTCCTCCTCGTCAACGTATGCCTTGTTATAGAGGAAACCTGTCGTTCCCCAAAAATATCCAACGGCATAGTCAGCGACACGGATTGTGTCGGAGGGCGAAATGAGTTCCATTTTTTCACGTATCCACGGCGAGACGTTCATGAAGTTGTTTTCTGTGGTCTCCACGAAGTTTGTGTCGATTTTTTGTAACAAACCTTTCCTCAGCATCCTCTCAATGATGTATTCTGACGGGCATACAACGTCATAGTCTTCATGCCCGACTTCAATTTCGGTAAGCATGTTTTCATTTATGTCGTAGGTTTGATATATGATTTTCACGGGTTCGCCGGTCTCCTTTTCATAATATTCCTCAAACTCGGGAATCAGTTCCAAGTCCATGTAATCCGCCCAGTTATAGACTTTGAGCGTGTGGGCGCGGTCGGTCTGCGCGGCGGCTGATAGCGTCGCAAGCATGAGAGTGGATATTATAAAAAACTTCTTCACTTTTTGTCGTTTTGTTTAGCGTTCCTGATGTTGAAAATCACCAGGAGGATGAGTATTGTCAAAAATATAATGGAAAACAGCGGTCTGAGTTCCGGAGTAAGTCCGCCCTTTCGGGCGTCGGCGTAGATGAATGTGGAGAGCGTTTCGATGCCGCCCGAGCCTTTGTTGAAAAGTGTCACGGCGAAGTCGTCGATGCTGAGCGTCACAGCAAGTATGAAGCCCGACAATATTCCTGGTTTGAGTTCCGGGAAAAGCACTTTCCTCAATGCTACAAATGGCGTCGCGCCGAGGTCTATGGCGGCTTCATAGAGGTTGGGGTTCATTTTCATCAGCCTCGGCATCACTGAAAGCACAACGTATGGTGTGCAGAACGCTACGTGTGCGCATATCACCGTCCCCATGCCGCGTGTTATGCCACAGAACACGTACAACAGGAATATCGAAATGCCCGTGATGATGTCGGGATTGATGATTGGAACGGAGTTTACGAAGTTGATGGCGCGTCGCGTCGAGGAGCGCATGTTGTAGATGCCTATTGCGGCGAGAGAACCTAATATTGTGCTTATTGTCGCGCTTACGAGGGCGATGACGACAGTGTTGATGATTGCAGACGTGAGTAATGGTCCTGCCTCACCTTTGAAGAAGTTGGAATAGAGATTCAATGAAAATCCGTTCCAGCTTCCCAGGACTTTGCCTTCGGTGAAACTGAAAATGAAGATTATCAAAACCGGCGCATACAATATCAGGAGCAGCGTCCAGAGATAGAGGTTTGCAAAAATCTTTTTCATTTTGTGTCGTCCTCCCCGCCGAGAAATGATGTCAATCCTATGATTACTAATAATATCAATGACAATGCCGAGCCGTAGTTTATGAGTCCGACATTGATATTCTCTTGGATTATTGAGCCAAAGAGTTTTACATTGTTCATGGTCAGGAGTTCAGAGATTGCAAATGTGGAGATTGTGGGCATGAAGACCATGAGTATTCCAGAATAGACGCCCGGCATCGAGAGCGGCAGAACCACGTCGAAGAACACACGCGCCGGTTTTGCGCCCAAATCTTTTGCGGCGTCGATGAGCGAGGAGTCCATTTTCTGGAGTGTGTTGTAGATTGGGTAGATCATGAAAGGCAGAAAGTCATACACCATGCCGAAAACTAATGCGCCTTCGTCAAGCGGAAGATGCAGGAAGTCGAACAGCGCGACAGTGGCTAATGTCCTGAGCAATAGGTTTATCCACATTGGCAATATGAACAGCAACGCCATGACTTTTGGCGTCGAAAACTGTCGGCTCGCCATGAAGTATGCCGCCGGATAGCCTATCAGGATGCATATCAATGTAGTTATCATGGCAATGCCAATACTATATACAAAGGTGTTCAGGCTGTCTGAGGAGCTGAAGAACTTTTCAAAATATTTGAGCGTGAATCCTTCATCGTCAACAAACGAATACCATCCCAAAAGCAACAGCGGAATCACTACAAACACCGCCATCACAACGACGTATGGAGAAGCCCAGACCTTACGCCGTCCCAAAAATTCCATTATCCTGTTCATTGGCGCTTGATTACATGAAGGTCAATTGGTAATATGTTTACGCTGACCGTTGAGCCTGGCTCAAAGTATGCGTAGTTCTGACACTGCAAGTCGCAGCCGTCGGCAACTTCCACAATCATCTCGTTGTGCACGCCTTTGAATATGCAACTTTTCACCTTCCCCTGCCAGATGCCAACTTCCAAGTTTTTTGAAAGTTTGATGTCTTCGGGTCTGATGATGACAAATACGGGTTCGTCAGGCGCGAAGCCCTCGTCCACACATTCAACCGACTTGCCATAGAAATTCACGAGGAAATCTTTGGGCATGACGCCTTCGATGATGTTGGATTCGCCAATGAAGTCCGCCACAAATGTGTTTACAGGTTCTTCATAGATGAATTTTGGCGTGCCTTGCTGTTGGATTATGCCGTCGTTCATCACTACAACCGTGTCGCTCATCGTCAGAGCTTCCTCTTGGTCGTGAGTGACGAAAATGAATGTGATGCCGAGTTCCTGGTGCATACGTTTCAGCTCCATCTGCATTTCCTTGCGGAGTTTGAGGTCGAGGGCTGAGAGCGGCTCGTCCAATAACAGGACTTCGGGTTTGTTCACTACGGCGCGGGCTATGGCGACCCTCTGCTGCTGTCCTCCTGAAAGGCTTGTGACGTCACGATCCTCAAAACCGTCAAGCCCCACTAAATGAAGTGCTTGCACGACTTCCCTGTCGGTCTCCTCCTCGCTAAGATGTCGGAGTTTTAGTCCGAAGGCGATGTTGTCATACACGTCCAAATGCGGGAAAAGTGCATACTTTTGGAACACTGTGTTCATTGGTCGGTTGTACGGCGGGATTTTGGTTATGTCGTTGCCGTTGAGCCGGATAATGCCCGATGTAGGCGTTTCGAAACCGGCAATCATCCTCAGAAGCGTGGTTTTGCCGCAGCCGGAGGGTCCGAGAAGCGTTACAAACTCACCCCGCTTTATCGAGAGGCTGACGTCGCTCAGCACCACTTTGCCGTCGAATGACTTTGTGATGTGTTCGAGCGCGATTATGTCGTCGGGTATTTCTTTCATAAATGCTTTTTGTAGTATTTAGAAAATATTTTTGTTGTTTTCATTCTTAACGCCGTCCGCCCCATTCGTATGCAATTTTGAACATCAGGCTGCTCTGCCATTTGACGGTTGTGTATCGGTGCTCAAGGTTGAAGAGCAGTTCGTCATAGTACCACGGGTCGGCGAGTTTCACGAGGTCGAGGCCTACCGCAAAATTGAAAGCCTTGTATCGGATTCCCACGCTTGGATTGAAGTATGCGCCGGAATAGTCGTTTGCGTCGTCGAGTCCGAGGGCGTATCCGGCTTTCATGGAGACAAATGGTGAAAATTTGGACGGTTTTATGTCGTAGCGCACTTCTGCAAACAGCGGCACTTGTGCATAGAGCTCTGGTTCGTCTTCCCTGCGTTCGGTGTAGTACCAATAGTCGATGTATGCCTGCACAGCGATGCCAAGCCCTGCATAGAATTTTGGTGAAAGCTGATGCCCGAATGTTGCTGAATAGCTCACCGCGCTGCATGTGTAGTAGCTTGTCTGAGCCATTATGGATAAGTCGGCGAAAATCCTCAGCCCGTTTGTGAGGTCGTGGTAGTTACTGCGTTTTATGTTTTGTTTTTCTTTCCATTCGGCGACAGGGTCGGTGTATGCGTCGATGTCGATGTCTTCATTGCTGTTTTCCACAGGCTCTGATGTGATTTTGTCAATTTCGTCTTGTTCAAATACCAACATGCTGCCGTTAGATGTGCGAATTTTCACTTTTGGCACTTGTTCAATCAATGTGCCGCGCACGACGCTTCCATTTTGGAGATAGACGACATCCTGGAGAGTCTGTGCTGTGACGGAGACGGCGGTCAGTATGGCAATCAACAATATGACAATCTTTTTCATTTATGTTTATATGTTTTTTTTGATGAATGTTTTTTATGTGTTTTCTATGCGGTGCCCTTTTTGTCGGACAGTAGCAATGCAAATGATGAGTAAGCTACAAGTCCTAAGAAGCATATCGCGGGAACTATGTATGACATTTGTGCGCTGAGTTTAGTGGCGAGTATGCTTTGGACGATGAAAAGCAGTGCACCGCCCACAACCATCATCACTAAAATCGCGCCGCCGGTCTGTGTGTCTTGTCCCGTTTCTTCCAGTGCCATGCCGAATATCGTGGGGAACATCGGAGCCATGCAGCACGAGATGCCAATTATCGCCACGACGACGCTCGTGCCTTCGCCAAAGATGACTAAAAGTGCAAATACTAAGGCGAAGATTGATGCCCAAAGTTGGATTTTCTGATAGCGGCAGTGTTTCATGAGCCACGTGAACAAGAACCTCGACACCGCAAATCCTATCATGGAGCACATGTATAAATATGCAGAATCGAATGTCCCGCCCTGTTCGCTGATTGTCGGTATTGTGTGCCTCCATACTCCAATCTGTGCGCCGACATAGATGAATACAGCCAATGCGCCGCGCCTAAAACTGTGGATATGGAAAAGCCGTCGGATTGAGCCTCCGAGGTCTTTTACCGTGTGTCCTATCATCACGTTTTCTATCGTGGGGATGCTTACGAACATCACCGTGACGAGCAACACAAGCAGAAATTCGCCGAGTCCGGCGTAGAGTATTGTGATTGAATCGAGTTCCTCGCGTATGATTTCGGGGTTTTCGGCTACTGCGGCGTCATATATTGCGTCGTCGGTCATGATGTATTGGCAGAGGATGATGCCGAGGATTGAGCCGAGCGGATTGAAAGATTGAGCGAGGTTGAGCCTATATACGCCTTTGTCGTGCGTCGGCGCACTCGCCACAATGTAGGTATTTGCCACGGTCTCCAGCACTGCACATCCTGTCGCCATGACGTATATCGCTATGAGGTAGATTGCGTAGCTTTCCAGGCTCGCGGCTGGGAAAAAGAACATCGAGCCGATAGCGTAGAGCATCAGTCCGAGCAATATGCACGTGCGGTAGGAGCGTTTTTTATACAAATATATGACGGCTGGCAGCGCAGCAAACAAGTATGCCGCGTGGAAGGCAGACTTGATGATGCCTTCCTGGATGTCGTCCATGTTGATGATGTGCCTGAAGTTCTGGAGCATCGTGCCGGTCATGTTGTTGGCAAGTCCCCATAGAAACATCAAGAGCGTAAGCATCACCAGCGCCGAGGTCTTACTGTTGTTGTCGTTTGATGTTGTCATAGTGTTTCTTTTACAATCTGCAAATATAAAAGATTTTCACGTTTGTAAAAAATAAACGCAAATAATTTTTTGTTGAATTTTGTTGCAGCGTTTGGGTGAAAAATATGAATATTTATTTAGATTTTCATACTATAATCCACTGACATTCAACAAAAAGAAAAATATTATGAAAATTTAATGTCAAAAGTTTGTATATATTCTAATATAAAAGTTAACTTTGCATTGTTTTTCGTGACAGAAAAAAACAGGAAATTAAAAATATTCAAAAATACATAAAGTAATAACACACAGGTCATTATGGATAACATAATCGTTAGAATAGCGAATGAGGGTGACAGCAAATACTCTCAGGAGATAGTTGACGAGATGGCAAGTTCCGCCAAGGCACGTGGCACTGGCATTGCCAAGCGCACACCGGAGTATGTGTCCGGCAAGATGAAAGAGGGCAAAGCGGTCATAGCCATTACTGAAGGCGGACAGTGGGTAGGCTTCTGCTACATCGAATGTTGGGGACACGAGAAGTTTGTCGCCAATTCGGGATTGATTGTAAGTCCTGAGTTCAGGGGCAGGGGTGTGGCTAAAGCCATAAAATTCACTGCGTTCCGTCTGAGCCGCAAAAAATTCCCGGGAGCAAAGATTTTTGGCTTGACAACCGGATTGCAGGTGATGAAAATTAATAACGAACTCGGATACAGCCCCGTGCCGTTCTCTGAGCTCACCGACGACGATGAGTTTTGGAAGGGCTGCGGCAGTTGTGTCAACTTCCCGATCCTCACCTCCAAAAACCGCAAAAACTGCCTTTGCACTGGTATGCTCTACGACCCCGAGTGGGAGAAGGAAAACGGTCCAAAGGACTGGAACAAACTCTACGAAAAGGCAAAGTTCGCCGAGAAGAACGTTGTCATAGAATTTGATGAAAACTAAATAAAAAAACTATAATCATGAAAACTTTCACCAAAATTTTGGCGGTGTCGGTGTTGGGCATATTGACAGCATGCTCCAGCCAGACCGCCAATCAGAACAACGGCAACGCTCAGGGCGAGTCGCAAGCAAAGGAACAGGCAAGTTCCACCAACACCAAAGCCGAAGAATTTCCTAACATCGATGAAAAGGAACTCAACAAGTTTTTTTCCGACGTTGCGAGTGCGCACCTCAGTTCGTTTGAGGCTGGAAAACTCCACGACACAATCATGATTGACTATTCCGTACTTTATTCGTGGATACATGCGTTTGAGTCCTTCAAAATGGGAGAAGATGGCGGTGCATACGCTCATCTTTCCGACAAGGAGGTTGACAAGGTGTGCCTGAAATTCTTCGGCCAAAAGCCCACCAAGCACCAGTCGGTGGAGGAAGGCTACATCAAGTATGAAAACGGCGAGTACCTATTCCCGTGCAGCGACGGCGAGGGAATTACATTTGCAATTGTTGACAAGTTGATCGCTAAAAAAGGTGCAACCGCCGAATACTCCGTGACACTTTATGGTGGTCCCGACGATGAACTTGACAATCTTCTCAACCGTTCTAAATGGAACGAACTCTATGAAGAGGGCGAGCGTCCCGAGAAGGTTAGCAACGTCAAAGCGACTTTGACATACAAGGACGGCAAATACTATGTGTCGGGCTGGCAGTGGCTTGACAATTAACAAATGGAAAAACACAACAATAAATGAAGACATTAGTAGCATACAGCGGCGGACTTGACACCACATGGGTCACCACGTTGCTTTCCTCTCAGGGCGAGGACGTTACAGCCCTGATGATCAATTCGGGCGCATTCTCCGACGAGGAAATTGCCTCCGCAAAAGACCGCGCATTCCAGGGCGGCGCAAAGAAATTTGAGTGCATCGACGTTTCCAAGGAATACTACGACAAGACTGTCAAGTATATGATTTTTGGCAACATGCTCAAAAACAATACTTACCCGATGTCGGTATCGAGCGAGCGCATCATTCAGGCTATTACAGTCGCCAACTATGCCAAGGCAAACGGCTACGACAAGATAGCCCACGGCTGCACCGGCGCAGGCAACGACCAAGTGCGTTTTGAGATGGTTTTCGACATTCTCTGCCCCGAAATCAAGGTTCAGGCATTGGTGCGCGAGACCAACATCCAGCGCGTTGACGAAATCGCCTTCCTCAAAGAGAAGGGCATCAAGATGAACTTCGACAAGGCCAAATATTCCATCAACAAGGGTCTTTGGGGTACGTCAATCGGCGGCCGCGAAACCCTCAATTCGGCTCAGCCGCTTCCCGAGGAGGCTTACCCGACCCACTGCACAAAGTCGGAAGAGAGCGTAATCACCCTCGAATTTGAGAAGGGCGAGTTGGTAGGTGTCAACGGCAAAAAATTTGACAACAAGGTGGACGCCATCCGCGAAGTTGAGGCACTTGCCGGCGCATACGCTATCGGTCGCGATATGCACATTGGCGATACCATCATCGGCATCAAGGGTCGTGTAGGCTTTGAGGCTGCCGCTCCGATGGTAATCATCAAGGCTCACCACGCCCTCGAAAAACACACCCTCACCAAGTGGCAGATTTATTGGAAGGACAATATTTCGCAGTGGTACGGCAACCGTCTCCACGAAGGTATGCTCCTCGAACCCGAAATGCGTGATATGGAGAAATTCCTCGAAAGCACCCAACAGAAGGTGTCGGGCAAGGTGTTTGTTGCACTCCGTCCCTACACATTCTTCATCAACGGCATCGAATCCGAGCACGACCTGATGACCTCTAAGTTTGGCGTTTACGGCGAAGACAACAAGGCGTTCACCGCCGACGACATCGCTGGCTTCACCAAGGTTGCGGGCGTTCAGTCAAAGATTTGGTACGCTGTCAATGGTGAGAAATATTAATGCATAATGCATAATTATTATAAAGTGCGGAATCTATATATCAGGTTCCGCATTTTTTATTTTATTAATTCTCCAAACTCCTCCAACAACTCTGTCGTATAGACCTTTTCGCGGGTGGAATTGCGGACTTGCGCCCAAAGGATTGAGGCGGTTTTGATTTTGTCGGGGAAATGTGCGGTGGCGGGGTCGGCGCAAAAATCTTTTACAAAACGATTCCATTGCAACATCGATTTGTCATATTGTGCATAGACTTTGTTGCCAAGATAGACATCAAGTAAATCGCCAAGTGTGAACGAAACATCATTGTCGGCTTTCACTTTTTTCACTGTTGCCACCATATCCACATTGAATTTGAAATTTTCTTTGCCGGTGATTTCCGCAAAAAATGCGCGGAATCGTGGACCAAATGTAAAACCACATTCAATCAGCGAAGTTTGCAGAGTAAGATTTGTGGCGGTTGGTTTGGGTGATGAGGCTTTCTTTTGGGGCTTTACCATCGTGCCTGAATAATATAGTCGAATGGTCTCCATCAGTTCTATCTTTGTGCCGGATGGGTTGATATTGAGCGATTTGCATATTTTGATTAGTTCGTCGCGATACCAATAGTATCGGGCGAACTCTTCATACGATGATATTTGGGCGAAGTCTGGGCGGGGCATAATTGTGATTGATTTGTCGATGCAAAGTTATCAAAACGCCATTCCATAACAAAAAATTTTTTTTCACAATCGAAATAATTATTTACATTTGCCA
>JAGCRY010000032.1 GCA_017964465.1 Bacteroidales bacterium
ACCAAAGTTGTCCATTTTTTGCTTCTTTTGTTGTAATTTAGTTGTTTGAGGAGTTAGGGCGACTATTCAGTCGTGAGTTTGTAGGGCAGTTGGGCGAGTTCAACTTCCTTGCCCTTGCGGTCGAGGTAAACGACGTTGATGATGATGATTTCGTCGTTTACGCTTTCGGCGATTGCGGGATCGATTGTGATTTTCACGCGGCCCCTGCCGAAGTCTTCAATGTTCTTCTGCATCGACATTGCGGAGATGCCAGTGGGGAGGATGAAGCCAATGATCTTCATGCTGTTAGGTTTGGCGTTCTCGATGACAATTTCCTTGGTGATTACATCCTTGCCAATCTTGCCTACGTTAAACACCTTGCTTTCGGACATGCTGCGCGTGTAGCCGAACAATTGAGTCTCTTCCTCTTCAATCTGTGCCGCGCATGTCAAGCTGAGCGCGAACATGAGTGCCAGAAGTCCAAATACTTTTTTCATAATCGCTTTGGTTTGTTAATTGTTAAAATATATAGTTTTGTTGTGAAAACACATTGATATTGTGTCGGTTAAAAATTATGTTTCAAAAATCTGCACAATATTACAGATTTTTTTTGAAACTACAAAACATTTTTTTCACTTTTTTCTGCCTTTATAACGTAAAAATTGTGTTTCTTTGTACTTTGTTTTGAAAAAATTTTTGAAAAACTTTTTGGAACCGAAAAAAGATAAGAAAAAGTACGCACGACGTGTCGTGTTGGGGGTGGTGCTGCTGCCGTTGATGGTGGCGGTGCTGCTTACTTTATTCTTGGCGTTCCAGCCTGTCCAGAATTTCATCAATTCCCACGTCTCGTCATACCTGACTGAAAAATTCGGCACTGAGGTTAAGATTTCGAGGATTTTTTTCAATGTTTTCAGCCGCAGACTTGCCGTGGAGGGCATTCTGATGAGGGACAGTGAGAATGATACGCTTGTGCACCTCGGGAAACTGAATGGAAAGATAAATTTTTTCAATTTTTCCGGCAATGTTTTCGATGTCAATGAAATTTCCATTGATTCCGTCACTCTCAAACTTTACGCCCTGAATGACAGCACTTTCAATTACAGTTTCCTGTCGTCGGACGATGAAGGCGAGGACGAGGAAGTCGAGGAAGAATCCGCGCCCGCGAGGTATGACATTCAAGTCGGAAAGCTCAAAATCACAAATGCAAATTTCATCTACTCCACGAAACCCGGCGCAAATCATCCCGGAGTTTTTGATTTTGAGGACATACGCCTGCGGGACATCAATCTACACGCCCACAACATCATTGCAAACGACAAAAACATGATGGTTTTAGCCCGCATCGACTCGCTCCGCGCAAACGACGAGTGCGGCTTCAGGCTTGGACTTCTCAAAGTCAAGGCGGATTTTTCAGACAAGGGGCTGGCTCTCGAGGATTTGAGTTTGAAATGTCCAGAAACGAACCTCAACGCCGAGCATATCATCTTCAATTACAACAACTTGGACGCATTTTCAAATTTTGTGGACAGTGTTGCGATGGATGTTGCGATAGGGAGCGAGTCGGTCGTTGGATTGGACGACGTGGCGTATTTTGTGCCTGACATTTCGGGCTACGGGCTAAGTCCGACGCTTTCGCTCAATTTGAAAGGCCCTGTGGCAGACATGAAGATTTCAAACCTCAACCTCAAACTCGGCGAGGCTACTCATCTCTTGGCGGACGCGAGGGTAAAGGGGCTGCCGGACGTGAAGAATATGTATTTCGATGTCAATGTTAACCGCCTGCGTTTCAATAGTTTCGACATTAATTCCATTCATGTGCCTCATGACACAATCCCCTTGGTCGAGTTGCCGGAATTTTTGGACGAGTTCGGGAGCATGGACCTCGTTGCGCGGGCGTCGGGCTACACAAACAACTGCAACCTGAAATGGACGCTCGGCACGCGCCTCGGCGACATCATCGGCGACGTGGCTTGCAGGAGGATTGACAGCTGCTATAATATAAATGGCGGCGTAAAGGCTCACGGTCTCGACCTCGGCGTCATCACAAGCGACAAACAGACGCTCGGCGCACTGACGACGGACGCGAAAGTGAATGTGAAGGTCATGGATTCGGGACGGGTTGATGGAAATGTGGACGGCACGGTGGATTCTGTGGGTTATATGCAATATTACTACCACAACATTACAATCAATGGCAGGTTCACCCAAAACTCCTTCAACGGGCTTTTGGCTGTGAAAGATCCATGCTTGGACGTTGATTTTTCGGGTTTTGTGGATGTTTCGGGCGTTGGAAAATATAATTTTGACCTCGATGTAAACCACGCCGACCTGCGCCGCACTCACATCATGTCGGACAGCATCGACAAAGTGAAGTTTGGGCTTTCGGCTCGCATGACTGGAAATTCGCCTGACAATATCAATGGAACTGTTAAAATGACCTCGCCTTTGGAGTTTGAGAAGGATGATAAAATACTGAAACTCAAAAAGATGGATTTGACGGCGTACATTGATTATTATATAAGTAGCATCCCGACGCGGAAGATGATTTTCAGGTCAGATTTCATTGATGCGGATTTTGAGGGGCGGCTTTTGACGTCTCAGGTCGCGGCGATTCTGTCAAATTTTGCGTATGTGGTTTTCCCATCATTGGACTACAAAGGCGAATCAGAAGTGCGCACCCGCCGCCGTCCGACGCGCCCGGGCGTGATAGACTATAACAATCCTGAGTTCAAACAATATCTCGGCAACAGGTTTGAGTTCAAAGTTGCGTTAAAAAACATGGATAGGCTGACGGATTTTGTCATGCCTGAACTTCATGTCAGCAACCACACGACCATCGACGGCGGCTTCAATACCCATCAGCGCAATTCGTGGGTGAATCTCCGCACTGACAATCTCGCCTACAATGACTATAATGTTGATAGTCTGAATATTATGGCGCGGATTTTTGATGATAATTTTGAGTTCAACATGCACAGCGACACCGTGACAATCGGTGAAAACATAAAGTTGAAACAGCCGGTTTTTGAGGTTTTGGCGAACAATGACACCGCAAGTTTCTCGTTTGTGTGGGACAATTCCACTGAACTCCGCAACGAGGGCACTTTTGTCGGCAATTTTGTAGTCGCGCCGCATGAAATTGAGGGGCATTTTCCACTCCTGAAAACCGAGTTCTACGAGTCGGGATTTTATGTCATGGGGCAGAAATGGGATGTTCCTCATTCTTCCATCACGCTGGACTCTAACGCCGTGTCAATCAAGAACTTCATACTCCGCAGCAACAAGCAGTTGCTTGATGTGAACGGCCACATCAGCAACAGCCCCGAGGACAAATTGGATGTTGAGTTGCAGGATTTTGACCTTGCGCTGTTCAATTATTTCCTCGGCAACACTTCCATTGCAGGACATTCCACGGGTCATGTGACGCTCTCAAATTTGTATGGAGCGTTGCCCTTGGTCGAGGTTTATAACAAGGTTGACACGCTGAAAATCAATGATGTGACCCTCGGACCATTCTCCGCAGAGATTGGATTCCAGCCGGCGGATTCCATGCTTGTGCTCGATTTCTACACTCTGTCGAAAATGCAGAAGAAAAATCTTCATGGTTCCGGCAGTCTTGACCTGAAAAACATGATGTTGGATTTCACGTTTGACATTGGAAACCTGCCGTCGAGGGTTCTCCGCCCGCTGTTCCAGAATTACCTCAAAGTTCCTAACACTCAGTTCCTTGATGGCATAACGAAGATTACTGGAAAGTTAGACAGCCCAAAAATTGAGAGCAACCTGAAACTCAAGGGCGGCTACTTCCAAATCGACTATCTTGGTGTGAAATACACAATCCAAAACTCCCTCAACATCACTTTGGACAACAAGAAAATCACTCTCGAAAAGGTCAAACTTTTGTCCGGCAAGACTGGTGTGGCGTACTTGGAAGGCGTGATAAACCACAATAATTTTGATAATTTCAAGATGTCGGTTAACCTCCAGCTCAAGACTTTCACACTTTTAGACGCCAAACAGACCGACAGTTCGGCGTTTTGGGGTACGGCGTATGCGTCTGGAAATGTGAGCATTACAGGCGACCCGACGCACATGATTAATATTGATGCAAAGGTAAAGACCGACAAAAACACTCAGGTTTTCCTGCCACTCTATGGCGCGAGCGAGGTCAGCAACGACTTCAAATTCATACATTTCAAGTCGCCCGAGGACACTGTGGAAATCCGCCGTCAACAGGCTGACTTGTCCGACATCCGCATGAATTTCAATCTTGAAGTTACGCCCGACGCGGAAGTGCAGGCGATTCTCGACGCGACCTCCGGCAACATCCTCAAAGCCTCCGCCGCCGGAAATCTCAAACTCAATGTCACGAGTAGCGGCGATTTTGCGATGTATGGCACGCTTTCCATGGAAAAAGGCAGCTATATGTTCTCCATGGGCACGGTTTTGAGCAAGAGATTTGAGGTCGTGAAGGGCGGCACTCTGCGATGGAACGGCGACCCGTTAGATGCAAATGTTGACCTTCAGGCGATGTACAGGCTGAGGAAAGTGAGCCTCTATAACCTCATGGTTGACGACCGCTACCGCGACAAAAAAGTGCCGGTTCAGTGCCTCCTGAAGATGCGTGGAAATGTCATGACGCCCGAAATTTCGTTTGGAGTGAAGATTGAGGACAATTCCGACGTTGCGCAGGGTCAGTTAGACAATCTCGACGAGGGCAACATCAACAAACAGATGTTTTCATTGCTGTTACTCAATCAGTTCCAGCCGTTGCCGGGTTTGAGAAGTAGTGAAAGTTCCATGTTCTCCGACATCAACCCTGGCGAAATCGTCAGCAACAAAATTAATCACTGGCTTTCCGATGTGACGGACAAGGTGAATGTGGGTGTGAATTATCAGATGGGCAACGAGACCACCGCCGACGAACTTGACGTTGCAGTTTCCACTCAACTTTTTGATGACCGCGTTTCCGTGACCACAAACCTCGGCGTAGGCGGCGAGAGCAACACCGCCGGCGCAAACCAGCGCACAAACAATGTCGTCGGCGAGGTGGAAGTGGACGTCAAGCTCAACAAATCCGGCTCCATGACTCTCAATGTCTTCAACAAGGCGAACGACGACGAACTCAGCGAAGCCCATTATAAACAAGGCGTCGGCTTGACGTACAAGCGTGAGTTTGACACGTTTGGAGAACTGTGGCGCAGTTTTGTGAAGTTCTTCACGCCACGGCGGAAGGAGAAGTAAAATTTATATATCTTTTTTCAATGATTTAGGATTGCGTTTTGTGTTCCAGAGGTTTTCGAGGCGTATTTCGTCCTCGGCGATTGAATAGATTATTTTGAAATCTTTTTCAAAATTGATTGCACGATATTCCTTGCTTTTGCCTTGTAGCAAAGGTTCTATGCGGTAACTTTCGGGAAACAATTTGAGACGGTTGAGGATGTTATCGTATTCGTCACGTTTTTTCTGTGCGACGGTCATGCCATAATTCAGCTGACAATATTCAAAAAAGTCCTCTATCCTTTCTTGAAACTTTTTAGACGTAGAGATTTTCATACTTTTTGAATAATTTGTCGATTCGTGCCTTGCTTTCTTCTTCTGTGTAGAAAAGTCCTTGTTTGAACTCCTCCTCGATTTCATCCATTTCTCGGCTTGCCTCCTCCGGCGTTTGCGGCGTAGGAAAGTCAAGGTCGATTTCGACATCGTCGTCGTCATCATCTAAAAAGTTCTCGTACTGATGGTTGTCAATGATAAACAGCAATTTAGTCAGGGACTGTGAATCGAGCCTCTGTACGCGGTCTATTACCTGACTTCTCAATTTCGGTGTATCTAATTCTGCGGTGAGCATAGTTTTTATTTTTTGTGTTTATGATAATGCAAATGTACAATAAAAAATGAAGATTGCAAAAATTTTGAAAAAAATTTTTGATGTGTAAGGAAGATTGATTAACTTTGGCGGTGAAAACATTAAGACATAAACCGTAACCAATGGCAGAAGAAAAGGACAACACTGTATATATATCATACGCAAGCAAAAGCAAGAGAATCTATGATGAAATTGCGCAACACTATAATGTTGAAACCAATAGTGTTGACCACGAGAGAGATTCTTTTGTGGATATGTTGTACAAACAGTTGACGGCTGAGGGCATACCTTGCAAACTTGATGACGTTGATGTGCAAGGCGGCAGCATCACAGAATTTGAGCAAGCTATTGGCAACGCCAATTATGTCGTCGTTGTATTGAGCGACAAGTATTTCATCTCGCCGCATTGCATGTACGAATGGGATTTGATTCACAAGGACGCGGAAGTAAAGAAAATATACTACGTCTATTTCACCGGCGAAACGATTCGCTGTGAAGATGGAACCGAATTTAAAGGAATTAATTGCCCAATAAAAGACGAACACAAAGATTATTATCCGAAAGTAATCAAACCCGTATGGGAAAAAAGATACAAAAATCTAAGGGACGAACTTGATGAAACATATCGAGAATTGTCGGCTGTAGAAGCGTATTTTTGCAATGGAGATATAAATAAGAATAAAGATATTTCTTCACCAATCAGCAAAGCATATTTGTTCAAAAAATCTTTTGAGTCAATAACGAGCATATTGAAGAATGTTGCTGTTATCAAAGATACCAATGAGGGGGAAGAAAAAAAGGTTGTTCAGTACATTAAGAACAAATTGGGATGGAAGACAAATTCTGTATCTCCAACATTAGGTGCGAAATCTGATGTAAGGAGTAAACTTCCGTCCGCCATTCTGTCCAAATTCTAAGATAGTTCATTCATACCTCGCGATTCGGATGTGAAAAAAGTTGCAGAACTTTTGGATAAGAAAAAGGTTGTTAACATTACTGGCATAGGCGGCTGTGGCAAATCTACAGTTTCAATTTTGTATTTGGTTGGCACGCAAGACAAGGAAAGTAAATATACGAATGGTTTTCAGGACAGATATTCTTGCGTCACTGATATTATCATCAATAATGAAAAAAATGTTTATAAAGATTTTTGCGAAACATTTGTAGATGAAAGACATGTTGTCGAATATGTAAAACAACGTGTGAACGATACTCAGCCTGATTACTATCAGACTTTTTTGTCAATATTGCGTTATCTCAATGATTGTCCGACAGAGGACAAGCCAATGCTTTTGGTTATGGATGTAAACGAAACAGCCAATTACGCGCAGGTTAAGGAAGTCATAAAAAAATTTGTTGATATTTGTAAAAATTGGAAACTCCTTGTTGTTTCACGGGAGGTGCTATGTGACGACAAACAAGATTTTATTGATATTTCGAGGGTCGATACTATTGAGTTCTCGTTCATCAAACGGTTGTTTTTGTATTATGTTGACAAGAAGGGGTTTCGGTCAAAGTGTGAGGCAATTGATGATAATGATTTAAAGATAATTTTTTCAAAACTTGGCAATTTGCCAGTATTGATAAGAGCTCTTGCTGATTTTTGGAATGCGGAATGTACTGTATCAAGTATTTTGGATTATTTGGGTGATGGAAATTTAAGTCCAGAGATTGAAGCGTTGCAGACACGTTCCGTTAATAAAGAAGGTGTAAAGGCTGAAATGTTGCAGACACGTTCCGTTAATAAAGAAAGTGTAAAGGCTGAAATATATAATCAGATAGGTAACTTTTTGAGTTTGTTGTGTATATTCAAGAATTTGCCTGACGGCCTTCACAAAAATATTGTGAGGTGTATGATGCTTTGGGATGCTGATTATTATCCTAAAATGTTCATACAAAAAGCTGTTTTAGGTAATGACAGCATGAATCCGGTTTTCATTCAAGCTTTGTCAGAACTTGAAAATAGATGTTTGCTTGACAGTCGTAAGGACTCAAATGATGTTTTGGAATACAAAATGCATGGTTTGATAGCGCAGACATGTCGAGAACAGGTTTTCGCTTCTCATAAAACTATCATTGATAGCAATACAGGGAAAAAGAAAGTTGTCGATAATCCTGATTATGAAGTTAACGCTCCATATCGTGATTTCTCCGATTATATCAGAAACATTTGTAGTTACGTCTGTGACAGAAAGGGTTTTGATGAGGATTTTTTAAGGCTAATTAAGAATACACGTTTCTTAAAATTATATCAGTATAAAGGTTTCGATGACTTTTATTACTCATGGCTCGATAATCAATCGGGCTATTCTTCCAATATTGTCGACAATATTTCAGATAATCCTATTATCAATGATTATGTTAAAAACATGGTTTTTGTTAAGCGAGGCAAAAATGTTTATAACGATTTTTATATCGGCAGAACGCAAGTTACGCAGGAACTATGGCAGACTGTTATGGGGTTTAATCCAAGTCATTTCACGCCGAAAGAAGACAAAATCAAAGCGCAAAGAATCGCAGATACGTCAAAGTTTCCTGTAGAGCAAGTTTCTTGGTTTGATTGTCTCGCATTTATAATGAAGCTTAACGAAAAGGCTCATTTAAAATTCCGTTTGCCCTCCGGGGCGGAGTGGGTATATGCCGCAGGTTGGAGGAAATATGGCGGTCGGAATATGTACAGTGGGTGTGATTATGAAGGACTATTAAGCAAATTTGCGTGGTTTGCTAAAAATTCGAAAAAAACAACGCATGAAGTCGCAACAAGACAGCCAAACGAACTAGGTATCTGCGATATGACTGGTAATGTTTGGGAATGGTGTCAGGATTTGTTTAAATCGTCGGGTTCTTCGCGCGTTCTCCGTGGTGGCTCGTGGAACGGCAACGCTATCAGCTGCTGCGTTTCTTACCTCTACTACAACGACCCTGGCAATAGGTTCAACGGCAGCGGTATGCGCCTCGCCCTGCCGTGCTCGCCGTTCCCCAGTTAAAAAATATTTGACACTCCGTCATTTTTTAAGCTTAGAGGCGGGGAGAAATGATGGCTAAATATCTTTTTTCAATGATTTAGGATTGCGTTTTGTGTTCCAGAGGTTTTCGATGATGATTTCGTTTTCGGTGATGGTGTAGATTATCTTGAACATTTTATCAAAATTAATGGAGCGGTATTCCTTGTCCATATCTTGAAGCAATGGCTCAATGTGGTAGCTTTCGGGAAAAAGTTCCAAACGTTTGAGTATGCTTATCAGATGTTCATTCTTCTTGTTCGCCAAGGTCTTGCCATAATTCGTAACGCCGTAATCAAGATACTCGTCCCACCTCTCTTTGAATCTATCAGACAAGGTAACTTTCATAACTGTTCAGTTTTTGATTGGTGTGAGCAATAAATTCGTCAAGCGTCATACATTTGCCTTGCCTGATTTCCTTCTCGATTTCTTCAATCTCTTTCCTTGCCTCCTCCGGCGTTTGCGGCGTCGGAAAATCAAGGTCGATTACAACATCATCGTCGTCATCCAAAAAGTTCTCGTACTGATGGTTGTCAATGATAAACAGCAATTTAGTCAGGGATTGTGAATCAAGCCTCTGCACGCGGTCTATTACCTGACTTCTCAATTTTGGCGTATCTAATTCTGCGGTGAGCATGGTAGTTTCGTTTTTGTGGTTTTTGATAGTGCAAACGTAATAAATTTTTTTTATGTTGCAAAAAATGTTTGTTATTTTTTGTATAAACTTGTGTTGATTGAACATTTTTGTTCAGTGGATTGAACATTTTTGTTCAGTGGATTGAACATTTTTGTTCAATGGATTGAACATTTTGTTTAAATATTTGATAATTAGGTTAATATAACCAACACCTTCAACCCTCATCGCGCCTTCATCGTCGGCTCTGGCGGTCTGTCGGTTGAGGAGTTTTTGACGATGGATTTGGAAGTGTTGTTTAGGTAAGGGGAAATGCAGAAAAGATGGACGGAGGCAAATCCTAAAGTAAAAAATCCCTTAACTGAAAAAAAAATTTGTATGGTTGAGATGCAATTATTATCTTTGGGCATCGAAAAATTCAAAAAATACAATACTAAAACTATGGCACAAGAACCATCATCAAACCCAAAAAACGAGAAGGACATAACTGCCTTTGACGTTGAGAGTTACATTCAACAGAGGTGGAACTCGCAGCGTAACTATTTCAGCAAGACATCTGCCAAAAAGCAGAAAGCCTTCAACTTCTGTCAGATAACGATAATCATTTTGAGCGCGTTGTCGGTAACTGTTTTAACATTCGATTTGGATGCAAAGGTAATCAAAATCGTTTGTTCAATTCTTTCTTTGTTGGTGATAATCGTCTCGGGTATCGACAAACTCAAACAGTTTAGTGCCGAGTGGATCAAAGACCGCAAGGCGACCGAAAAACTCAAAAGCGAAATTTGCAAGTACAAGTTTGGCGTTGAACCTTACACTGTGCCTATCAAGTTGGCAGAGAAGAAAGATGAAGGCGGTGAGAAGAAAGAGGAAAGTGGAAAGAGTAAAGAGGAGAGTGGTGAGAAGAAACCGGAAGGCATTTCGGAGCGCACCAAATTCCTCTTGGAACGCCTCAACACTCTCGCCGAAAAATGCGAGGACGGCGGCATCCGCAGTTCTTACAAGGAAATCAAGGCAGAACTCGCCAACTACGTCGCCGGTACGAAGGAGTATGCCGACAAGGAAGGCAAAATTTCGTCCAAGGACAAGGATTTTGTGTCGCGTCTCAACTCCATTATGGATGAATACGTGAAGATTGTGGAGGAGCAGAACATTTACAGCCGCATCAAAAACGAGATTTGCGACTTCTACACCGACAAGGGTGCATACAAGGTGGAGGAAAAGGCAAAACCCAAGCCCGCGCCCAAATACGTCATCACCGACAACGACCGTCTCTTTGTAACCCGCGTCGAGGAAATCATCGCCAAGGACGTCGAGGAATTTGAACAGGCCAAGTCAAAACTCGCCGAGATTGACGCTCAGATCGACAAACTCCTTGAGAGCAAGGGCGGAGGCAAGAAGTAATGCAGTCGTTTAATTCGCAAAATTTGCGAATTATAAGACGCAAAGTGCAATGTGGATATACGAAACAAATAATTGGACCAAGTTCGTTTGGGACAAGGATTCGGTTTCTGACAGGTTGATGGCTGTGAATAAAAAAGCCGGTTTCCTGTCGGGAAGGTTGAGTGCGCTCGGTTTTGATTCGTGCCTCCGCGCAATGACCGACACCATAACTAACGATGTGATTGACTCTTACAAAATTGAAGGCGTTAATCTCGATAGTGATATGGTGCGCTCGTCGGTGGCGCGGAAGTTGGGCGTTGAACTGCCAAAACATAAAGAGCCGACACATTATATCGACGGCATTGTTGAGATGATGCTCGATGCAACTGCCAATTATTCCAAACCATTGACAGAGAACAGGTTGTTTGCGTGGCATTGTGCCTTGTTTCCGACTCAAAAAAGCGGAATTTCGGATATTAATGTCGGCAAATATCGAACTACGGGAATGAAGGTTGTTTCAGGCTCGTGGGGACGCGAAAAAGTCCATTACCAAGCACCCGAAGCCGCTGTAATTCCTGAAATGATGATGGATTTTCTTCAATGGTTCAATACTGACAATCAAAATGTTACATATCTCAAATCGGCGATTGCGCACTTATATTTTATAAGTATCCATCCTTTCGACGATGGCAACGGGCGTATGGCGCGGGCAATCAGTGACATGGCTTTGTCGCAGGCTGACAATTCAAAGATGCGTTTTTTCAGCATGTCAAACCAAATCAACACCGAAAAAAAGCACTACTACGACATTCTCGAACGCACACAACGCGGTGACGGCAATATTACAGAATGGCTTGTGTGGTATCTTTCGTGCATGGAACGCGCAATCGACAAGTCAAACGAAAACCTCACGCTTGTTCTGAAAAAATCAATATTTTGGCAGCAACATAGTCAAGTCATAATGTCTGAACGTCAGAAAGATATGCTCAATATTTGGCTCGACGGCTATGACGGCAAACTTACCGCCAAAAATTGGGCAAAACTCTCCAAAAAATCCCTCGACACGGCGTTGAGGGACATTGCGGATTTGGTGGACAGAGGTGTTTTGAAGGCGAAAGAAGGCGGGGTTAGGAATGTGGAGTATGAGGTGAATTTTGATGCAAATAATTTTGCGGAATGAATTTGATTTGTTAACTTTGGGGCGGTTAAACATTAATCACCAATGGCTTTAATTTGTGACGCTGTAAATAAATATATAAACATCATCAAATGGCAGAAGAAAAAATCAACATAGAACCGGTATATATATCATACGCAAGCAAAAGCAAGAGGATATATGATGAATATGCCAAACATAAAGTTACGCTTGTTGACAACAGACAAGAGCGTGACACTTTTGTGAATAATTTGGAAAAAAGTCTTAAACTTCCAGGTATTAATTATAAAATTGACAGGGAAGATGTCGAGGGCGGCAGTATTACCGATTTCGAGAATGAAATCGGCAATGCTGCAATCGTTGTTGTGGTTTTAAGCGACAAGTATTTTATCTCGCCGCATTGTATGTATGAGTTTGATATGATTCATAAAAGTAAAACGACACCCACTGGTAAGGTTAAGAAAATTTATTATACATATTTCGATGGCGAGATTATAACTGCCGAGGACGGTACAGTGTTTAAGGGTGCTGATTTTCCTATGAAGAATATTAATCTTGATTATTACCATAAGGTTATACTGCCATTTTGGAAGGAAAGGTTTGAAAAATTAAAAGAACAATATTTTAAGAGTGACAAGCATTGCAATTTATCAGACGTTGAGGCTTATTTTTGTAATCATGATACAAATGAGAAGTCTATCAAAAAGGATGGAAACCCTTATTTGTTCGAGACAACATTTTTGGATATGCACAATAAGTTAAGCGAAGTTTCACTTGTCAAAGATGACAGAGATTTGGCTCAGTTTATAAAAGATCATATTCTCATAAACCAACCGAAGGTAACTGCCAAATATAACTGGGACAGGTTAGGTAATTTACAAGAGCGTAAGCCGTGCGTGGAAGGTTTGTTAAAAAAATTGCGCCAGTATCCATACGTAAATATCACTGGCGTAGGAGGTTATGGCAAAACTACTCTGGCTAACTTATTGGTTTTTGACTCAGACAAAAAAATTAAGCCGCCATTTCTTAATGTCGCATATTTTGTGGTGGAAAATAATGTCAAGAAAGCGGTGGTTAATCAATTCAAAAACTCTGATTTCTGCACACCCGAGTTAAAACAAAAGTTGGACAAATGGATTTCTACAGATTCACTTGATTCAAAGTACAAAGATGTGATGGAATGTTTAGGTAAATGCAGTTCTCTCGGTGATTGGATTAACCTTTTTATCCTTGACATCAACGACTACGACGTGGATTTGATGAAGTCTTTCGCTGATAAGTTGATTGATAATAAAAACCAAACGGATGACACAAGACTCTATCCAAAGGGATGGAATGTTTTGTTTGTTTCGCGCGAGCCAGTTACTGACGATAAAAAAGTCTATAATTTCAATATAGACTACAATATCGACAAAACCGACAAGATAAATAATGACATTGATTATCTTAAAGATATTTTTTCGATTGTAAAAGAGGAAAATTCACGTATTTACAATAGTTATTATGATTGCAATGGTAAGCCTAATAAACAATTAATCCAACTGTTTGAATATCTAAGATATTCGCCTCAGTTGATTAAGATGTTATCCTTCAAGATTGATAAATACACAAAGGATGTCTATAAAGATTTGTTGGGCACAACAGAGAAAAAGGCTCGTGACAAGTATGAGAAATTCAATGAGGATGAAATCAAGGACCAAAAAACAAGGACAAAGTACTTGCGCGACTATTTGAACAATCTCATCCGTTTAAACAAGTTATCAAAAGGTGAGCAACGTTTATTGACCTATTTCATGGTATGGCCTGCGGGCAGTGACATAAAGGGGGATGTTGTTAAGTGTCTGACAGAACAGTGCTGTGCAATCGAAACTGATGAACTGCGCGAATTGGCTTTTAAGGAAGCCGAATCCAAAGGTCATTTGATTTGCAAAAATGATTTTGTGTATTCGTTGCATGGAATGTTGGCAGATACTTTGAAGCAACAATTTTTCGAGAGGTTTTCGTTCCCGTTGTTCCGATATTTATGGTATAGGTTTGGCGTATATAAACGTTTTAAACAGTACATTGTCAACTGTGAATCCGTATTGAGCAAGGTGTCCCTCAATGATTTGGATTCATACGTCAACTGCATTGTCGAAAGTGTTTATAACAACGATATTGGAAACACTGATAATCTTAAAAACCATCCAAAGTTACGTACGTTTACCGATATTAAGAACATCAAGAAGGAGATTGAGATTCTCGAACAACGCGGACAATCGTTTGATTTGGCTATTAAATATTTGAAATTAGGAGAGTTATATTACAATAATCCGAAGGATTATTCTAAATCAGATGCTTTAGTGTATATTCATAAGGCTGTAGAATTCCTTTCCTCTACGCTATTTGACGGAGACACTACCTATGACAAGCCCGACAAACAGCGTTTTGAAAGTTTTGAAATGATTCAAGACTTAATTCAAGGCGTAAAAATTTCAGACAATCGTTTGTGTGAGTTCATGGGAAATGTGTATTCGCGTATGGGCGATTGGTATTTCAGAGAAGATGATGACATTGCACTTGAAAAGTACAACCTGTCAATCAGATTTTTTGAAGATGAGTCTATCGACGATTATACAGATTTTTGTTCTTTTACAAAAAGGAATATTGCAAATGCATATTACAGATATGCTTTGATGTTGGATCTAAGCAACAATAAAGCCAAATCAAGTTCCTTTTTTGTGGAAGCCGACCGTATCTGGGCATCTTTTTCTCCCGAAACCGAAGGCAACCTCAAAGGTTTTGTGAAGACTTCATACGGCATTTACGACCCTGAGTTTGGTTTCAAACTTGTCAAAGTAGAAAAGGGCAGTTTTGATATGGGCATTTCTGAAGAAGAAATAAAAAAATGCAAGCTCAATGATTATCAATTTGGACAAGATGAATTTCCTTGCCATTCTGTTGCTGTGGAAGAAGATTTTTATATTGGTATGTATCCTGTAACACAGGGTGAGTGGGAAAAATGTGTATCTATTATTAACAATAAAACGCAAATTCATCTTTCGGATTACAAAGCCATGCAAAAAGATGGTTACAATAATCAGCTTGCGTTTTTGCATAAAAGATACGGTTCACGAGTAAATCATCTTACGCAATATAAGTGCGATGGCATAGGTAATAACAATCCGATGAATTATGTAAGTGCAAAGGATGCTGATGATTTTATCCAAGGTATTAACGCCTTGGGAAAAAAATATACGCTTCCTACAGAAATCCAATGGGAATATGCCGCAAGAGGAGGTTCTCGTAACGAAAGGTTTCTGTTTAGTGGTGTAGATGAAATTGAATTGTGTGCTGACTCTGGAAAAGGTAGCATTACCGAGGACGGAAACACTGCATATGTAGTAGGACCTTCTGTAGTTGGTTCATTAAGACCAAATATTCTTGGTATTTATGATATGTCTGGTAACGTATATGAGTGGTGTCAGGATTGGTACAAGGCTGATTGGTACAATGTGGGAGTAAATAGAGTTTGCTCTTTTAAAGATGTATCTGATGTGGATTATGTAGAACCATATTTAGAGAAATATTATTTCAATGGACAACCTGTGTCTTCGTCTGATTTTATACGACGGAATTATGACCAATCATTTGTGTCTGATAGAATTCCCGCCCGTGTTATGCGTGGGGGCTCGTGGAACAGCCGCGCGCAGAACTGCCGCGTATCCGGCCGCTACGGGGGCAACCCCGGCGACCGCTCCGACGAGCTCGGCTTCCGTTTGTCTCTCAGTTTGCAAACCGAAAAAGAAGAAAAATAAAAAAACAGAGGAGCAAGGATTTTCGAAGCTGGCGGCCTAAAGCCGCCGCGCGAAAATCAGAGCGACGAAAAAAATGAAAAAAATGGAATTAAAAGTATTCAAAATTTCCGCGAGTGGCGGCGGTCTGATGGAGGAGGAAATCAACAAGTTCCTCCGCAGCCATCGGATTATTCAGGTGACAAAACAGTTTTCGCCTGATGGCGGCGGCTACTGGACGTTCTGCATCGAATATTCCGAGAATGACGCTTCGTCAGGAAAGCCATTTGGAAAAAAGGAACAGAAGGATGCCACGGAAGACCTGTCTGCCGAGGAGAAGGAACGGTACGAGAAATATCGCACAATTCGTAAGCGAGTAGCGAGCGAATTGGGATTCCCTGCCTATAATATTTTCTACAATGAAGAACTTGCACAGATAGCAAAACTTCCTGTCGTGGATGCTTCGGTAGCCGAAATAGAAGGTGTTGCTCCATCGCGCATCAGAGACTACCTGAAATATTTTTATACTGAAGTCGATACTCAAAATATTCAGCAAAATGCCACAGCGGGTCAACAATCTGATGGACGAAATTTGCCGTTTTGACAATCTCAACGAGGCTTTTCTTCGCGCTGCAAAAGGCAAGTCAGGTTTCTTTCCTGTCATTGCGTTCCGTGAGAATTATGACCTCAATATATATGAATTGGCGAGGCAACTTGCCGACGGCACTTTCAAATTTGGCAATTATCATTTTTTCACCATTTTTGACCCTAAAAAACGTCGTATTTGCGCAGCAAGTTTTCCTGAAAGGGTAGCGTTCCATGCATTGATGCGCGTATGCCATCCTTTTTTTGAAAACCGGCAGGTAGCCGACAGTTACGCTTCGCGGATTGGCAAAGGTACATACGCGGCGTTGGATAGGGCGCGGCACTTTGCGCGGAAATATCAGTTTTTTGCAAAACTTGATGTCACTAAATATTTTGATTCAATAAATCATACCATACTTTTCAGGATGCTTTGCCGGATGTTTAAAGATGACAGGTTGCTTGATAGTTTTAATAAGATAATAAATTCGTATTCTGTTTGCGAAAACAGCGGGCTGCCCATTGGAAACCTTACGAGCCAGTATTTGGCAAATCATTACCTGACATACGCCGACCGTTTTTTGTATGATGACTGTAAAATCCCCGGCCTTGTCAGGTATATGGACGACACGCTGATATTCTCCAACGACAAAAGCCAAATCTTTTCGGCGGTGAGTGATTATGAAAAGTATCTTTCGGAAAAACTCGATTTGAAGATACATGCTCCGTCAGTCAACCGCACATGTTATGGTGCGCCATTCCTTGGTTATGTCGTATATTCCGACAAATTGAAGTTGAGCCAGCGTAGTCGCCATCGTTTCCGTGTGAAAATGGCCGTCCTTCAAAATCTTTACGATGATGGCATAATCAGTGAAAAAGAAATATCAAAGCGTTCAGGCTCTATGTTTGCATTTATAAACAAGGCCGACACTTTTAATTTTAGACGATCTTTGAAGGGAATATACCTATAATTATGAGACCCGCCCGTGTTTTGCGTGGGGGCTCGTGGAACAACAACGCGCAGAACTGCCGCGTATCCAACCGCAACAGGAACAACCCCGACAACCGCAACAACGAAAACGGCTTCCGTTTGTCTCTCAGCTCTCAAACAATCTCGGTTTGCGAACAAGGTATATCTCCCGTCCGCTGAAATAGGCGGCGAATCACCCCCGCGGAGTTTTTGGCGAGTAGGCTTGGTGCCGGAAGCGAAAGACTCCGCATTTTTTGATTTTATCCACCTCTCCCCCTCAAAATGGAGTGCTATTGTGTCCGTTTGTCCCCCTGAAAAATTTGCTGTTAAGGAAAAATATCCTTTTCTTTGCACAAAACTTAACACTTAATAGCATAATTATGAAACTTCAATTATTGACAGGCGCGCGTGCGCTTGCGACGGCTTTCACGGCATCGGCGCAGAGCCACGTGATGGAAGTCAACACCGCAAAGCCCGGCGCGGCGGTGCAGAGTACGATGTACGGCATCTTTTTCGAGGACATCAATTTTGCGGCGGACGGTGGTCTGTACGCCGAAATGGTAAAAAACCGCTCGTTTGAGTTTCCACAGACCTTGATGGGATGGCGGACATTTGGCAACGTTCAGGTGAAGGACGACGGCCCTTTTGAGAATTGTCCTCATTATGTAAGGCTCGGCTATTCGGGACATCCGCACAAGCACACCGGCATTGAGAATGAGGGCTTCTTCGGCATCAATATCGAGGAAGGCAAGGAGTACAGATTTTCCGTTTGGGCGCGTTGTCCCGAGGGCGGCAAGGCGACGGTGCTTGTACAGATTGTTGACAATGCATCTATGGGCGAGGTTCAGGAACAGGAAGTTTGCTACGTGGACGTTGTGGGCAGCGAGTGGAAAAAGTACACCGCAAAGTTCAAGGGCAAAGTTACAAACCCCAAGGCTTCGATGAGGATTTTCTTGCGTGGTTTTGACAAACAGCCCATCGTAACCACCGACCTCGAACACGTTTCACTCTTCCCGGTTGACACTTGGATGGGTCGCGAAAACGGTATGCGCAAGGATCTTGCACAGGCATTGTGCGATATGAAGCCCGGCATTTTCAGGTTCCCCGGCGGCTGTATCGTGGAAGGCACGGATTTGGAGAGCCGTTATCAATGGAAAAACTCCGTGGGTCCCGTTGAAAACCGCAAACTCAATGAAAACCGTTGGCACTACACCTTCGATTTCCGTTTTTATCCTGATTACTACCAGAGTTACGGACTTGGTTTCTACGAGTTTTTTGAACTCTGCGAGGATTTTAACTGCGAGGCTTTGCCGGTGATTAGTTGCGGCTTGGCTTGTCAGTTCCAAAATGAAAACAAGACTCCCGGACAGCCCGATATGGAGGCACATTGCCCCATAGACAACCTCCAACCCTACATCGACGACGCTCTCGACCTCATTGAATTTGCAAACGGCGACCCCTCCACAAAGTGGGGCAAGGTACGCGCCGAGATGGGCCATCCGCGTCCGTTCAACCTCAAATTCCTCGGCGTCGGCAATGAGCAGTGGGATTACAAGGACAATCCAGTCTTCACCGAAAGGCTCAAAAAATTCACCGCTGCCATCCGCGCCAAGTACCCGAATATCAAGTTGATAGGCACAACGGGTCCCGATTCTGAGGGCGCAAAGTTTGATATGCTCCAACCCAAGATGAAGGAGATTGGAGTTGACCTCTATGATGAACATTTCTACCGTCCCGAATCGTGGTTTTTGGATGGTGTCAATCGTCATCGTTATGATAATTATGACCGCAAAGGCCCGAAGATTTTTGCGGGCGAGTACGCTTGTCACGGCAAGGGCAAGAAGTGGAACCATTACGAGACCTCGCTCCTCGAAGCCGCCTTTATGACTGGCATTGAGCGCAATGCGGATGTTGTTCAGATGGCAACGTATGCGCCTCTGTTTGCGCACGTTGAAGGTTGGCAGTGGAGACCCGACGCCATTTGGTATGACAATTCGAGGTCGTTCCGCTCGGTTTCGTATTACGTTCAACAGATGTATTCCCTCAACAAGGGTCACAATGTGTTGCCGCTCTTGATGAACAAAAAGGTTGTTGCCGGCGACCCCGACCAAGACGGACTTTTTGCAAGTGCCGTGGTTGATAATAAGACCAACGAGGTAATTGTAAAGGTTGTCAATACGAGCCGTCAGTCGCAGCCTATCACCTTGAATCTCAAAGGAATGAAGGGCAATCATACCGTGAAGACCATTACCCTTACCTCCAACGATATGGACGCCGAAAACTCCCTCGACAATCCCACCCGCATCGTTCCCATTGACGGCACAGCATCCGCCGACGGCGACAAGATGACAGTTTTGTCGGACAACGTTCCGGCGATGACGTTCAGGATTTACAAGGTGAAGAAGTAACGGATTGAGTTTCGCAAGTAATTTTTTTAGCCGCTCGGAAAATTTCGGGCGGCTAAAATTTTTTTGGATGATTCAATAATAATTTGTTACTTTGTAGTGTCAAATTTTTTTTGAATGAAACGCTATGAGTAGGTTTGTAAATCCTTTTACGGATGTTGGCTTCAAGATTATCTTTGGACAGGAAATCAGCAAGCCGTTGCTGTTGGATTTTTTGAACACCCTTTTGGAGGGCGTTGAAAAAATCGTCGATTTGTCGTTTTCGGACAAGGAGCAAGTACCTGATTATGACGACGAAAGGACATTGATATACGATGTTCTTTGCACTACGTCTGATGGTCGCAAGATTATCGTGGAGATGCAGAACAAGAAACAGGGCTATTTCAAAAAGCGCAGTATTTATTATGTTGCGCGTGCCATTTCGCGTCAGGGCGAGAGTGGTGTGAAGTGGCGTTATGACATCAAGGCAGTCTATTTCGTGGCGTTTATGAATTTTACTCTCCCCGATATGCCTGACTTCCGTACAGATGTAGTCCTGATGGATGTTCAGAACAAGAATGTCTTTTCTCGCGACGTTAGGATGACGTTCTTGCAGTTGCCCTTGTTCAATAAGGAGATGGAGGAGTGTGAAACATATTTTGAAAAATGGATATATATTTTTAAGAATATGGATATATTAGAAAGAATGCCGTGGTTGGCGCAGAATTCAGTTTTTCAGAAGTTGGATGAGTTGGCAACGGTTGCCCATCTTGGCAGCGAGCAACGTGACAGTTACGAGGCCGCTCTGAAAAAATATCGCGATTCATACGACATATTTGAGACGGCAAGAGAAGATGGTTTGGAGGAAGGTCGTGCGGAAGGACGTGTGTTGGGCCGTGAAGAAGGTCGAGCGCAAGGCCGTGCGGAAGGCCGAGCCGAAGGCCGTGCGGAAGGCGAAAGGTTAGCCAACGAAAAGACTGCACGTAATCTGATTTCCTTGGGCATTCCTGTTGACAAAATTGTTAAGGCAACGGGATTGACTGTTGAAGAAATATCGAATCTTTAATTAAGTTCGGATGAAACTCCTTCTCTTTCTTAGCCGCCACGCTTCGGCGTTTGTGATTTTGACGGCAATTGTTTCTTTCTTGTTCCCCGTGGTGTTCGGGTGGGTGAGGGGCAATGTGTCGTCGTTGATATTGGGATTTATAATGTTGACGATGGGTCTCACGCTCTCCACCAACGATTTTAAAGTGTTGATACACAGACCGCAGGACATCGGCATCGGTGCGGTGGCGCAGTTTACGGTGATGCCGTTTTTGGCGTTTGGATTGACAAAAATTTTCGGTCTCGACCCTTACCTCGCCGTCGGCATAATCTTGGTGGGTTGTTGTCCGGGAGGCGTTTCGAGCAACATAATGTCGTTCCTCTGCAAGGGCGACGTGGCGTATTCTGTGGGTATGACAACGGTCTCCACCTTGCTCGCGCCGTTTATGACACCGTTTTTGGTTTGGTTTTTGGCTGATACGTCCATCAATGTCGATGCCATTGGTATGTTTTTGAATATTTTGTTGGTAACGATTTTGCCGGTGACGCTTGGTTGTTTGCTCAATTATTGGGTTGGCAGGTCGGAGAATTTCAAGACGTTGCAGTCGGTGATGCCGGGATTCAGCGTCATTGGATTGGCGTTGATTGTGGGCGGCGTGGTGAGTCAGGTGCAGCCGCAGTTAGTCAGCAACGGCGTCGCGCTGTTCTTTTTGGTGTTGGCGGTGGTATTTTTGCACAATGGCATCGGCTACGTCCTCGGCTACAATGTCGGAAGGCTGTTTAAGTTTCCATTGGCGAAGAAAAAGACGCTCTCCATCGAAGTTGGAATGCAAAATGCAGGTATGGCGACGGTCTTGGCATCGGCGTTTTTTGTTGTTGAAGGCAATCCCGATTCCGTACTCTGCGTCCTTCCCTGCGCAATCTCCTGCGCCTATCATTCCATTTCAGGAACGATATTGGCAGGGGTGTTTGCGAAGTGGAAAGAGGAGAGTAAAGATTAAAGTTGAAAGATTAAAGTATTATTCCACATCCAAAATCTCCACTACATACATCGTGTGAAGTCCGCCGGGGGCTTTGATGTAGAATTGATTGAAGATTTCTTGGTCGGCGAATTGGTCGCCTTGCATTGTTGAAGCGAACAGTTTGCGGCAGTTGACAGTGGTGTGCGCCTCGGCGAATGTTACCGCGCCGTTGTTGAGGAATTTGGGAGTGAGGTTGGCGGCTTTTACCTTGTCGGTGTCGCGTCCTGACTTCGAGCCGCAGATTTGCAACGCTTGGCGGTATTTCTCATCGAAAAATGACAGCGTAATCTTGTCGCCGCTTTCCGTAAATTCGTGGGTGTAACGGCTTTCGCGAATGAAGATGAACGCCACAGGACGGTTCCAAATGTATCCGAATCCGCCCCACGATGCCGTCATTGTATTGAATTTTTGGCTGTCGCCCGCCGTTATGAGCATCCAATCCTTGCTTATCAGATTGAAGATGTCGTGTTTTGAGATTTTTGATAAGTCCATAATGGTAAATATTTATTTTCTGCACAAATATATTGTAAATTTTTGTACCTCGCAAATTATATTTTGATAAATGAATGATTTTTTCTACATTTGCCAAACAAACATTAAAAGCGATTTCTATGAAACATCTCAAAACATTATCTGCCGCTGCGTTGCTGATTGCGGGCTGTGGTGGCAGTGCCGACGCTCCGCAACTTGGTAAGGCGAGCATCGACGAAGTAATTGCCGCAATGACCAACGAGGAGAAGGCTTACTTGCTGGTCGGCAGTGGCATGAAGGGCGAGACTGGCAATGTGCCGGTTGTCGGCTCAACGGACGACCTTGTGCCCGGTGCGGCTGGCACAACTCACGCTATCCCGAGGCTTGGCATTCCTTCCATTGTTCTCGCCGACGGTCCTGCCGGTCTGCGCATCAAACCTACACGTGAAGGCAGTGAGGACACGTATTATTGCACGGCGTTCCCGATTGCAACGGCATTGGCTTCGACATGGAACACTGACCTTGTTCAAAATGTCGGCAAGTCGATGGGCAACGAGGTTCTTGAGTATGGCGTTGACGTCATTTTAGGACCGGGCGCAAACATGCACCGCAATCCGTTGTGCGGCAGGAATTATGAATATTATTCCGAAGACCCGATTTTGGCGGGCAAGACTGCCGCCGCGCTCATCAACGGTATCCAGACGCAGAATGTGGGCACTTCAATCAAGCATTTCGCCGGAAACAGCCAGGAAACCTACCGCAACAAGACCGATGCAAGGCTGTCCGAGAGGGCTTTGAGGGAGATTTATTTGAGGCAGTTCGAGATTGCGATTTGCGAGTCGCAGCCGTGGACTGTGATGACTTCCTACAACAAAATCAATGGTACGTATTCATCTGAATCTCAGGAACTTTGCAACACAATTCTCCGCGACGAGTGGGGCTTCAAAGGGCTTGTGATGACAGACTGGTTCGGCGGTAGCGACTCAAAAGCGCAGATGCGTGCCGGAAATGATTTGCTCATGCCGGGCGTTGACCGTCAATACACTGAAATTCTCGAGGGTCTCAATTCCGGCACTCTCGATTCAAAGGTCGTGGACACAAACGTGAAACGACTTTTGGAGTTGATTCTCAAGTCGCCGACTTTCAAAGGCTACAAATTCAGCAACAAACCCGACCTCAAGGCTCATGCAGACATCACACGTCAGACTGCCGCCGAGGGTTCTATCTTGTTGACTAACAAGAACAACACATTGCCTTTCACTGACAAGACGAAGAAAGTTGCATTGTTCGGCATCACGTCCTACAACTTTGTTTCGGGCGGCACAGGCTCAGGCGATGTGAACGAGGCTTACACGGTTTCTTTGTATGAAGGACTTCGCAACGCCGGTCTCACGGTAGATGAAAATCTCAATAAAATCTATGCCGATGCCGTTAAGTATCAGCGTGATACGTTCTATCAAAACCCCGCCCACAAGGATTCTTTGATGTTCAGGTTCCATGGCGTCAATCCCGACATGAAAGCCAATGACATCAATGCCGCTGTGAAGGCTAACGATGTGGCAGTCATCACATTTGGCAGGATTTCCGGCGAGTTCAAGGACAGGCGCATTGCGGATTTCTATCTTTCGGATGTTGAGAAATCGCTCCTGAAAAACGTCACAGCCGCATTTCGCAAGGCTGGCAAAAAGACCATTGTGATTTTGAATATTGGCGGCGTCATCGAGACCGCTTCATGGTGCGACATTCCCGACGCGATTTTGTTGCCGTGGATGGGCGGTCAGGAAGGTGGCAATGCCGTTGCAGATATTCTGACAGGCAAAGTCAACCCGTCAGGCAGGCTGCCGATGTCGTTCCCGATTGATTATTTCGACGTGCCGGGCGCAAAGAATTTCCCGTATGACATCGAACCGACCCAGGCAACACTTTGGGGCGGCGAGAAGAGCGATGTTGTTGAGAATGTGGACTTTACAAATTATGTTGAGGACATTTTCGTCGGCTACCGCTATTATAACACCGTCAACAAGAAGGTCGCCTTCCCGTTTGGTTATGGACTTTCATACACCACTTTTGAAATGTCGAACATCAAAGTCACTGAAAATCAGAATGGTTATGAGGTTTCGGTTGACATAAAGAACACCGGCAAGGTTGACGGCAAGCAAGTCGCTCAACTCTACATCGCTTCGCCGGTTGAGGGCGTGAAGAAGCCCGCTGTGGAACTCAAGGCTTTTGCAAAGTCGCGCAACCTCAAACCCGGCGAGACCGAGACCGTGAAAATGACCGTCAGCAAGAATGACATTCAATATTTTGACACGGCGTCTGGCTCGTGGGTGCTCGACAAAGGCACTTATAAGTTCTCCATTGGCACTGATGCCTGCAATTTGGTTGTGAGCCAGGATGTTACTGTGAATGAACCAGTTATCCGCAAAGCCCACAACGTTCTCGCGCCGGCTCAGCCAATCGAAATTTTGCCTGAACTTAAATAAGTGTTGATGGCGAAAATATTTTTCATAACTGCTTTTGTGTTGCTGTTGGCGGGATGCTCCGAGATTGATTTTGAGGAGAATGTGCGTACCGCCAACAGTGACACTTTTATTGACGAATGTAAGTTTGACAAGGCCGATGATTGGCATTTTGTCTATAAAAATATACGTCCGTCGATTGTCTTCATATATTCCGATGGCGTTGAGCATTGCCGACAACAGGCCGAGGTTTTCAATAACATTGCGGCTCTTTACGGCAACGGCATCAATTTTTGGGCTATGGAATATGACGATGCGCAGTCATTGTTGATGTTTTTCAATCCAACTGGTCGGCTGCCTATCTATCTGTATATCAATCAGAACTGCGCCCAAATGTTAGCGCCCGAACATACTTCCGTCTCCGACATGAAGAAACATATCGCCGAGGCTTTTGGAATTTTCCCACAAACAAACTAAATTTCTCAAATCATGGAGTTGTTCACGAAGGTTGACATGCCAAAAACCAATATATCAATAGATTACACGTCTAAATTGATGTTCATTGGCTCGTGTTTCGCCGAGAATATTGGAAAATTTTTCGTCGATGCAAAGTTTGATTGTGTTGTGAATCCGACGGGCATCATCTATAACCCGCTGTCAATCAGCCGGATGATTTCTAATTTGATTGATAATAAAACCTACAACGAGGACGATTTTTTCTTTGATGGAAACCATTATCTTTCATACGATTTCCATAGTTCGTTTGCGTACAAAACACTTGATGAGTCTCTCACGAATGTAAACGCCTGCATTTTGAAGGGCAGAAATTTTTTGAAAGATGCTGATATTGTGTTCATTACGCTTGGCACGGCATACGTCTATTTCCTCGCCGACAATCCATCGCAGCCAGTTTGCAACTGCCACAAACAAAAGCCTGAAACCTTTGTGCGCCGTCTCGTGAGCGTTGATGAAGTCGTGGAGGCTTTGTCGGACATTGTTTCTAAACTTTCATCTCTAAACTCTTCTCTAAAAATCGTTTTCACAGTCTCTCCAATCCGGCATTTGAAGGACGGCGCACACGGCAACCGTCTGAGTAAAAGCACGTTGCATCTTGGGATTGAGCAAGTATTACGGAAATTTGATTGTTGTGAATATTTTCCGAGTTATGAAATTTTGGAGGACGAGTTGAGGGATTATCGTTTTTATGCTGAAGATTTGGTTCATCCGTCGCCGGTCGCTGAAAAAATCATTTGGGAGCGTCTGCGCGACACATATATAAATAAGGTGTGCCAGGCTCAAATTTCCCGCGTTGAAAGGTTCATGCAGGCTGTCCACCACCGCATCATCGACAGAAATTCACAAGCCACGATAGATTTTTGCAAAAAAAATGTCGCCCTTGCCGAAGTCTTAGAATCAGAAATTCAGGGTCTTAACTTGAATGATGAAAAAAAATATTTCCAAAATATGCTTTTGGGTTTGTAAATGTCGAAAAAGGTTTCTACTTTTGGAAGATTTTATGGAAGTCTAACATAAAACTATAAAAAAATGAAAATCAGAAGGTTCGTCATAATGGTTGTGTGCTTGCTCGCGTGCGTGAACGTGTGCAAGGCGCAGGACTTAATTTATTTGTCCATATATTTAGGCGAAACGCATACTCCAATTGCTGGAAAAGATTTGACAACGACGTTTGGCGAAAATTTGGATGCTTCATATAATTTCTCACTTCATGACGATATGATGGATATGGAATTGCCGACAAGTTTATTGGAAGCATATTTGACTGATGAAAATGGCAATACACAAGGTCCTGTTAAATTCAATGACATAAAGACTTTGCCTGCCATGACGTATAAACTTGTGTTTAAATGCCAAGGTACAACGGTTGGTAATTATAATCTTGTCGTCAAGAAGCGTCCGGTTGTTTTTTCTTCACGTCATTCCGCGATTTTTTATTGCATGTACAATGGAGGGCGTACCTTCAAACTTGCTGATTATGACGATGGAACGGGAAATGATGCGGGCAAACAGCAATGGTACACTGCGTTTGAACTTGGAAACCTTGCGCCTTTCGACGAATCAACCCAAATTGATTTTGATAAGACCACTTTTGAATTCAATAGCCCAGAGGCGTCTGAGTCTATGAAGAGCGGCATGATTCATTGGGCTTTGAAGGCTGACCCAAACAAGACCGATGATTGGTCTGCAAATTATGAGTGTCAAAATATTACTACCAAGGAGGCTTGTGAATGTGAAAATGCATTTGACGGCTACATTCTTAATAAGTGTCCATACGATATTTCATGGATAAACAACGGCACGACAGTGAGCGAGAATGTGTCGTTGTACTATGGAATGAAGGTTGGCGCGGATGATTATGCCACAAAATCATATTATGACCTTGTGCCGCTGATGTATGACAATGGAAATTTGGTTGATGAGAGCATGAAAATCGAGATGTCTCAAAGCGGCCTCGTTTTTACTCCATACACCGAAGGCACTGTCATGTCGGCTGGCGATTATGTTTTCATGGCTACTTCCGTCAACAATTCCGCTTGCAAGAGCCAGATTAATGTTACGGTTAAGAAGTTGATAATTACGCCTACTCTCGACGAGATTGTCACCGAGAAGAATTATGACGGTTCGACTAAAGTCTTGGAATACAGTGAGTATGGAACGCCGCATCCAGCATTTTTGAAGGGTGACGACATAGTGATTATTCCCACAGTTTCGTATGATTCTCCAGAGGTGGGCGACCGTCAGATTACCGTTGATTTTTCAATGGAAGGCACGGGAGTGGAAAATTACGAGATGTTAATCAGTGGTTTGCAGATTCCTGGCACAATCAATCCAATCCAACCGACAGTTTCATGGTGGTATAATCAGGAGAGCGTTTCAGGTTCAACGTCCATTGCATACGGCGAGCCTATAAAGAATGTCACTGCAAAACTTGAACTCGGCGAGTTTGACAAATACCGTGATCATTATTCGACAACTGCAAAGTATGAGGTTTATGATAATGGGACTTTGCTTGAGGACAATGCCGTTTTGGTTTCAGGAAAGACGTATCAGTTAAAGGCGATTTTCGAGAGCGACATGCCAAACAATTTGTTGTCCGCAGTATCCTCTATCAATGTGACTGTCAAGAAGATACAGATTGAGTTGTCATGGTTTGGTGATCAGAACAATTTGGAATATCAGAGAGACAAGGTTGACGAACAATTTGGCTATCGTGCAAACTTTATTCTTGAAAACTCGGATGTTGAGTATCAATATTACTTGTCGAAGGATTTGACGATTTCCGAGGCTGATTTGTTCAAGGATGAAAACAAAGTTGTTAGTGGTTTTGCGCCGGCGGTCGGAAAATATATGTTGGGTTGTATCGCCACTGACAAGAATGGCTATATGGATGATGGTCAGATTGCTAAGCCGATTGAAATCAAGAAATCGAGCGTGTTGATGAAAATCGACGAGCCTGAGATTGAAACAACGAGAGATTATGAGGCTGGCAAAGTTCAAGCTAATGTTATGCAACCCGCAATGTTCAACGGTCGTGAACTGCCGACAACTGCATATTTTGTTGATGGAGTTACTGGTTCGGACATTGTAGATTATAAGGCAGAGTTGACAGAATCCAATTTCACCGACGAAGTCGGCGAGCATTTTGTTTTCTACAAAATCGACATTCCGGAAGACATTGCAGAAAACTCTAATTTCTACATCAAGTCCGATCGCAATTCAAATGGCGACATTGTATATTATGAGTACAAGTCCGGTGAGTATATCTATGTAACCAATAAGGGCAAAATCAATTGTATGAAAATCGTTTTGGAACCTGATATTCCTGAGAATGCGATTTATGGCGATTGTAAAATTGGTGGCGAAACTCCTAACGACGTCAGAATCTTTCAAACATACAAAGACCAGATTATTTCTGTCGAGGGCGAGTGGGATTTTTATGGAGTTCCATCCGGCAGGTATGAGCCCGGCACAATCTTGGATGCCAAGGATTATAAGATGTCTGTGTGGTTTGAATCCCATGATGACAGGTATTGCTCGGAAGCCTCAACCGACAATTTCTCATTTACAGTTCAGCCGCGCGAGTTGACATCGAAAGGAGAATTGCGTATAGCCGACAAGACGTATGACGGCACGGTTACAATCAATTCTAATCAAATTATTGAAGTTCCAAGTTTTGAAGGCATTTTGGAAAAGGATTTGGGCAGTGTTTCTGTGGTTTGGGATTACTCAAACACAAAATATCCAAGTCCCGACATCAAATACACCGACGAGACAAAGACCGTACTCGCGGCTTACACTGACATTCCTGCAACGGCTTCATTATCAGGCAGTCGCGTTTCAAACTACAAACTTCCGCAAACGACTTTCTACGGCAGCTCCACAATCCTGCCGGAAATCAACATTGAGATTGAGTACATCTCGCCGCAGCCTCCCGAGGACGTGCTGACCTACCGTTTAGTGTATGGCAAATCTGTGATGGGCGTTGACTTCAGAGTGAAGGACGCAATTTTGACGGACGGTTTGTATGCACGCTATTTGCTCGACTACACCACCGACCGCACTTTCAAGATGCAGTCGCCGAAGGAGAACCCCGACGAGTATTTCAATTATGAAGTGCAAATCGTGAAGGGCAACCGTGACGTGGACGCCGCCGACAACACATACGATGTCGTGGCGCGTCAGCGTGTGAGGATTTATGTTGACAAGTATCAGCTGAAAATCTCCACGCCAAACATTGTCAAGCAAAAGACATACGACGAGAACACTTCCGTTCAATGGGTGAACGGCAATAACTGTAAGATTACCAATGCGGTTGAGGGTGACGATGTTGCGCTCGACGGCGAACCTGTCATTAAGTATGACTCGCCGGAGGTCGGCACGAACAAGACCATCACTGCTGTTTACACTTTGAAAGGCAATGACTTGTACAAGTATATTTTGCCTGACAATTACACAACTACTGGCTCCATCATTGATGCGGAAGTCGATCCTCCAAATCCGCCTAACCCACCAGACCCGCCAAATCCGCCGGACCCGCCAGTCACCGGCAACATTGTCATTGTTGAAGTGACGCCCGTGAGTGGTGGCACGACCGTGACTCCAAACGAGGACGGTTATTGTGCTGGCGAGCGTATCATGCTGAATATCAGGGTTTCAGAAGGCATTCCTGTGAGCGGCTCGATTGAGTTCAATGAAGTTGCTCAAAAGGCTGGCTTCAAGGATGTCAACAATGGAGACGTAACTAATCTTGGAAATGGCATGTTCCAGATGGCTTTCGATTGTCCGAACGCTTCATACGGTGTGTATGGCGGCACGGTTAAATTGATGGACGACGAGGGACATGTAAGCAATGGCTATGGTTTTGAATTGCAGGTCAATTACAGTTCTAAGTACCTGAAAGCCAAGTTCTATGATGTTGTGCTTGTCGATAATCACGAACAGCCGCGACTGTTCAGTGAAGCAAATCCCGACATCTCGTACAAATGGTATGTGCGCGAGGATGGCGTTGACCGCATAATCCCCGACGAGACCAAGCAGTTCTATAATGTTTCCACGTTTGACGCTTGGTATGGCGCGTTTGCAAAGACGAGCAATGAAGATTGGGTGAAGATTTGCCCGAAGTATTTCGGCAAGTCTCTGTCCAAGTCCGCCGTGGCGTCGTCTGTGACTGTGTATCCAAATCCCGCAGCAAGCATGGAGCCTATAACCATAAGGCTAAACGACTTTGATACAGATAGTTACGATAACGTGACGATTTATATCTACAATTCCACCGGCTCGTTAGTCAAGACGTTGGAGGATGTTGAAGAGCTCAATACTGTTGCGCTTCCTTTCGGCAACTATTCGGGAGTCGTGGCAATCGACGGAAAGAAAATTTCGTTTAAATTTATTGTTAGAAACTGATGAGCATGAAACGATTTTTACTATCAGTTTTGATGGTTGTTGTGGCAGTGTATGCCGCTGACGCTCAAAACAATACGGAAAAAGAAGAAGTCAATTCCTGTAACGCGGGTCATTACTTTGTTTTTGACGTGGGTGGCGGTCTTCATACATTGGCGTACAACGTCGATGGCTTCGGCAAGAAAAAGCCGGGCGCGGGCATCATGGTGCGTGGTGGCTACAGGTATTTTTTCACTGAGAACTGGGGCGTCGGTACTGAACTGAATTTCAAGTCGTTCCAGTCAACTTTCATTGCTGACTACACCCAAAAAATCTCCGATGCAATTGATGAGGACAATTACACTTATCAGCACCGCACGTATTACAATGACCTCAAAGAAAAACAGTCTCAGATGGTTCTGAGCCTGCCTATCGCCATATATTTCCAGCAAAGGCTCAACCAAAAATGGAAACTTGGCGGCGGACTTGGCGCAGTTGCGCAGTTTGAGATTGTGAATAAATACAATACTTCAGACGGCGACCTCGAAACTCGCGGCTATTATGACATTTTCAATGTTGAGCTTTATGGCATGGACCAGCACAATTTCTTCACGAAATCTGACTTTGACGGCAAAAACAAGAAGCGTTCAAGCATCGGACTTTTGGTCGAGGGAAATGCCTTGTACTACATCACAAAGCGTCTTTCGATTGATTTGGGCATTTATTTCACTGTCGGAATGGGCTACAAGAGCGAGGGCGACGACCTCAATCAGTTCGACCCCGACTGCATGAAGCGCGATGGCTATCAATGGAAATATAATGGTGCTTTGGATTCAAAAGTTGTTGACATTCCCACTCCAATCGCCGTCGGCGGCATGGCTGGCATAAGGTATCAGTTTGGCAAAATCAAGCCGAAAACCGTTCCCGAAAAGCCCATCGACAAGCCTGTGGATGTGCCTGACACTAACATTGTTGTTGATGTGCCGGTTAAGGACACAATCCCGAATGTTGTTGTCGTGGAGGATATTCCGGAGAAAGACACTGTGCCTGTGGTTGTTGACGTTCCGAAACAGGACACCGTGCCGACAGTCGTCGTGACAGAGCCTGAAAAGCCGAAGGAAGACGTGACAGTCGTCGTGAAGAAATTTACACGTGTGAATGTAACATTCGGATTTAATGAGTCTTACATCAAGTCGCGTCCAGACCTTGCGCGTATGCTCGACGAGATTTCTGAAGTGATGAATGAATATCCCGAAACAAAACTCAGTGTTACGGGTCACACTTGTAACATCGGTTCGCTGGATCAGAACATGAGGCTCGGTCAAAAACGCGCCGAGGCTTTCAAGGCTGAACTTGTCAAGCGTGGTGTTAATTCAGACAGGATTTCATGCGACAGCAAGGCTTATTTAGAGCCGCTGTTCCCGAACACAACCGAGGCAAATCGCGAGAAAAACCGCCGTGTAGAGTTCACATTGACGGAAAAATAATGGCGATTTGATGGTTTGAGAATCATTTCAGGTTGTTTTTTGGCGTTTGCAAGTGGCTGAAAAATAAATTGATGAAAATTTTTTTGAAAAAAGTTTCATAAAAATTTTGTCAGAATGAAAAAACGTTTTACCTTTGCAGCGTCAAAATAATACAAGACATATTAAACGATGCGCTGGTGGCGGAACTGGTAGACGCGTATGTTTGAGGGGCATATCCGAGTTTTATTGGGTGCAGGTTCAAGTCCTGTCCGGCGCACAAAAAATCCTGAAAATCAGAAATGATTTTCAGGATTTTGTTTTTTTACTCAATTTGAAAATCTCCAAATTTGAGAGCCTTGCCTTTTTTGGCTTTGTCGGGCGTGCCGTCGTAGTGAATTTCCTCGACGAGAACGAAATCACCTTTCTTGTAATGGAAGGTGTAGGATGTGAGGATTTCGGCGTCAAAGTCCTCCGGGTCATAAAGTTCGATTTTCAGGTCGCCATTTTCGGTGATTTCCATCAAAAATTCGGGCGTGTAGTTCATCTTGTCAAAGGCACGGAAAGCGTTGCCGTATTCTTTGAAAAGTTGCCATTTTTCGTCGCCGTTGTCCCAATAGATTGCGGCAACAGGCTTTTGGTCAGGACGCGCCACAACAATCATGTCGGCTCTGCCGTCGCCGTTGAGGTCGCCTGTCGCGCTGCCTACGTACTCCCAGCCCTCGGGTATCATCTCGTCGGATATGTCGCCTGTCCGCGCAAACTGGCTTGGCGTCACGGCTGTCAATGCTGTAATCAGTGAAAAAATCGCTAAAAATTTTGTCATAATGTTTTGGTTTTTTGTTTTCTATCTTGTTCTCTTTTGCAAATATAACGCCGTCATTTGAAAAAAGTTTCACTTTTTGAAAAAAAAGTTTTATTTTTATTTGGTAGTTAAAATTTTGTTTGTATATTTGGCTCAAAATACAGCTAACATTTGTTTAACACATCAAAAACTACAACATTATGAAATTGACAGCACCCACCAACGCAGTCTGGGGCGTTGCAGTAGGCCTCGGCGTACTCGGCATTCTTGGTAAATTTGCCATCGCAGCCCTCGCACCTTACGCATTCTGGCTTGTTTTCGCAGGATTTGCAGTATTGGCGATTGCTTGCCTCCTCAAAGGCTTGTAGGAAGACAATCTAAGTCAGCAATTCTTTGACAATTAACGGCGATTGGCAACAGTCGCTGTTAGTTGTTTTTTTGTGTCAAATTCATAAATAAATCAACAAATCAACAATTCAACAATTCAACAAATCTCAAATGGTAAACCTAACTATCGCCGACATCGTGATTATTTCGGCGTTTTTCTTGATAATAATTGTAATTGCAAAGATTGCCACGAGCCGTGCAAAAGGCGGCGTGGTTGACTATTTTTTGGGCGGCAGGGCTATGCCGTGGTGGTTGCTCGGAGTGAGTATGGTGGCGTGTACTTTTAGCGCCGACACTCCAAACCTCGTTACAGGTATGGTGCGCGAGAGCGGTGTCGCCAAAAACTGGGCGTGGTGGGCGTTCCTCATCACGGGCATGGCGACGGTGTTCATTTTTGCAAAATTGTGGCGCAGGACGGGCATCGTTACCGATTTGGAATTTTATGAAAAACGCTATTCCGGCAAGGCTGCAAGTTTCTTGCGCGGGTTCAGGGCGGTTTATCTGGGATTTTTTTTCAATATTTTGATTCTTGGGTCTGTCACGCTTGCCGCCATCAAAATCGGCGCGGTGATGTTTGGCATCAGTCCGCTTTATACGGTTTTGGGCGGGTCGTTGATGGCTGTGATTTACACTACGTTAGGCGGTTTCAGGGGCGTCGTTTGGGCTGACTTTTTCCAATATATTGTGGCGATGGCGGGCGCGATTGTGGCGGCTGTGGTGGCTTTGCAACAGCCCGAAGTCGGCGGTCTGAGCGGTCTGGTCAGCAACCCTGAGATTCAGGACAAATTGGATTTTATTCCCGATTTGACCAATCCGTCGGTCTTTGTGCCGATGCTGATTATTCCGATTGCGGTTCAATGGTGGTCGGTGTGGTATCCGGGTGCGGAGCCGGGCGGCGGCGGTTATATGTGTCAAAAAATGTTGTCCGCCAAAAACGAAAAACACGCCGTTGCAGCCAATCTGTTTTTCAATTTTGCGCATTATGCGCTGCGTCCGTGGCCCTGGATTATTGTGGCGTTGGCGTCGTTGGTGATTTTTAAGCCTGATGCTCCCGACGTTCAGGCAGCCGCCGCGCAGGAACTCCAAAAGCCCGAAATTGCGCCGTTATACGCGAAAGTTTTGCAGGATTTCAATACTACCGAAGTCCCCGCCGATGTGCGCGAAAACATCGTAAAATTGCACTTTCAGAAGGAGGGTTTGACCACCATTCACGAGGCGTTCCCAAATGCTGATGCGCGTTATCTTAAAAATGATGCCGCCTATCCGATTATGGTTACAAAAACCGGCAGTGGCTGGCTTGGATTGATAATTGCCTCATTGATAGCGGCTTATATGAGCACGATTGCAACTCATTTGAATTGGGGCGCGTCGTATTTGGTGAACGATTTTTATAAGAGATTTGTTGAGCCGGGCGCATCCGATAAGAAATTGACCCGCGTGGCGTATTTGTGCACGGTTGTATTGGCGGTTTGCGGCGGTTTGGTGTCGTTGACTGTAATGGACAATGCAACGCAAGCGTTTGATATACTGTTGCTTAGCGGCGCGGGAACTGGCGCGGTGTATCTGTTGAGGTGGTTTTGGTGGAGGATTAATGCAATCACCGAAATCGTGGCGATGGCGGCGGCTTTCGTGATGTCGTTGGTGATGGTTTTTGTGGTGCCGGACGGCTGTATGGCTACTGAGGTA
>JAGCRY010000033.1 GCA_017964465.1 Bacteroidales bacterium
TCTACGAGCCTTACACAACGGATATGTCTGACGGTTCATTCAATTGTGTAGACATGAATCCTATAAGAATCAACTCCCCTGTTGACGACCTTCATTCGGATGTTGCGAAATCGGGAGAAGTGAAAAATGCGTCGGGCAAAACATTGGTTAAGCTCGACATCAAAGACAAACACGTTGTGGGTTATTCAATAGTTGACCCGCTTGTGGCAATCTCTGAGGAGGACAATTTGGAGGCGGGCACTCCATATATAGCGTACTATCTTCGCCCTCTACGCTACCCCGTAACGATAGGTATGCCCATCAAAGACGTTCTTAACTACAAGAAGGGCAACAAGATGAAGGACAAAAACATCACCCAAGGCAACAAAGACGGCAAGTATGTTATTACACAGCAACTTAGTCATACTGATTTTGCCGGCGACACCTACATTGAGTTTTCTGCCCCCGACCAAAACGCCAAAATCACAGGTATCAGAGTATATTTTGAACCTCTGAAATTTGATTACAAGCGCGACATACTCCAAAACAGCAAATTCAACGAATTGACTCTTAACGCATTAAAGGCGGCAAATCTCGACCTTAGCAAAAACGGAAAGGTTACAGGCGGCAAAATCGACGACACAGGATTCAGCATTTATTTTGAGGGCGATGTGCCTACTGTTGAATTCCGCACTTACAGCGACGCAAAAGGCTGTCTTGTGGCGTATGCAATCTTCGACAATCCTGATTGGAAATTCATTACCGAAAACGTTAAATATTGGCATTTCAGCGACGGAAAACTCACGGCGGTAGAGCCAATTTTCCCAAACAGTTTCTCCGACTGTATGCGATGGGCAAAAGGCGATGGTGATATGAACTTTGCCCCCGACGGCATTTTCTTCTCCCTCTCAGAAGACGAGCGACTCTTCAAATGGACCGGCGAAGAATTTGAGGAAGGATACAGGGAGTATCCTTCCGAAGGAGAAGAGTAATAGGCAAATAATCAATTTTTTTCCTTATATTTGCCTCAACAATTAAAACTAAAACTGCAATGGCAATTTCAAAACAAACATTAGACCTCATAAGCCTCGCCCTCCAAGACCGCGTGTTGACATTCAAGGAGCGGGAGGTGATAGTGAAAACCGCCACAAACGAAGGCACGCCGTTAGAAGAAATCAACGCCGTGCTCGATAACATGCTGACGCAGAGGATGGAATCATATACAAAAGAAGAATTGCGGTCGTGTCCGGGTTGTGGACACGGTGTACCGCTCATCTCCGACAATTGTCCATACTGCGGCACGCTGCTCAAAAGTTCAATTCCGCCACCACCGCCCCCACAAACATCTGTACCGCCGCCTTACAACATTTCCAAAGAGGCGGCTATCATCCGTGGCGAAAACATCCGCACTGCCGAAGAACAGAAAAAATCCTGCCCGAAATGCGGTGCGCCATATCCGCTCGTTAGCAACATCTGCGCTCATTGCGGATACGTATTGCACGAACAGAGGGATTCAGAACTGAACATCACAAAACTGATTTCCAACATCAAAGACAGCATATCACGGTTGCAATCATCGCCAAAGCCAACCCTTGGGGATGTTGCGCTGTACCGCCTGCCTATTATCTTCGCATTTTTAGGCGCTGTTGCATCGGTGTTTGCATTTTCCACCAACTCTGATATGCTGCACGATATAGACACATACCTGTTTGGAGGCGCAATAATCGCAATGTTTGCAATCAAAAAAGAAAAATCGCCCGTGGCGCAAGCCGATAGCGAGTTTTACGACGCGCTCCATTCGCACGAGATGTATTCGCGGACAGTCAACAGCCTTTATGGCGACGACGCCGAGGCACGTCAATTCCTCGACAGCTATTCAGCCGACATCAACAATGTCAAACGCAGCCGCAACAAAAACCGTATGATTTTGGCGTTGTCGGTACTGGCATTGTCGTTGCTGGGTTTTGTGGTGCCATCCCAATCGCTGCCTTCTACAATTGAAAAATATCAGGCAAACCGTCAGAAACACGCTGCCGCTTACGAATTATCCGAAAAGACAAAATCACTCAAACCTTATCCACAAAGTCCTGTGAAAGGTTCGTATGCTCAGTATATCGAGTGCGATGGCGGCGGCACGGCTGTAATCGACATTTCAGACGACATAACGATGCCCGATTTCGCCAATATACACCTCTTAGGCGACAAAATCAAATTTCAACTGAGAATCAGCAACATAAGGCTTGTATCCTCTGGACGTCCGCTCCCTAATGCCGACACCTGCCGGATTGGTCTCGCCCTCTTTGACAAAGACCTTAAAAGCGTTACCACCAACTTGTTGATTCTCGACCCGGCAGACATCGAAACCAACTGTCCCGACAACCTTCCTAACATGATGAAAAACGGCGAGGGTAGTTACTACGCATCGTTTATTTCGAGCAATTATAGCCGATACATCGACGAGGCCCAAAACGTCCTCAACAAAGCCGAATATTTTGCAATCACCTACCAAAATGAGAAATAGTATGGAAACAAACAAATCATATTTTCAAAAACTGAGTCTCCAAATGGAGGATATGCTCAAACAATACAAAAACCAGTATCCCAAAAATCTCGGCGACATTTTGCGCAACGCATTGCCTTACATACTATTGGCGCTTGGAGTCATTGTGCTACCCATGTTCTCATTCGGACGGTTGTTCTCCTCGGGCGACCTGGCGACAGGCCTTGGACTGCATGGCTCATCGGTGCTGTTGATAGCACTTGGTGTCATAATGATTTTTAAGTTTAAGGGCGACAAGGCCACCGACCCAACACTATCGCAGCGAATCAATGCCGCAAAAAATCAGATGTCGCAGTTAGCCGAATATCCCGACGTTAAGAAATATCTCGACGGCTACAACACACAAATCGCCCAAACCGCTCAATCGAAACAGAGTGCCAAAAACAAGTTCTATATGATAATTGCGGCGACAGTGTTACTCGGTGTGGTGTATTGGTTTATGAGCATGAAGGAAACGGGAATTTTCTCGGGCTTTAATTTTTCGATTTCCAAATTAAAAGATATGAAATACGACCCCAACAAAAATACAACCATTACGGTCAATTTCGGACTCTCTGGCGCAACCGAAATCATTGGAATTGGCAAGACCGAGCCTCTAATGACCCTCTTGCCTCTCAAAACTGACATCAGCGGCGGCGGCAAAGTGGAAACTGCCAAGATAGATGTTTTTTTCATGTCTGGCATATTGGTAATCAAGGAACTTAATATTTCAGGAGCATCTGATGACGACCGTTTCCGACTGATTGTTACCGACATCAACGGCGACCCCATTGCCAGAAGTCCAAGATTTGTATTCAAACCATCGCAAACCACGCCGATAGAATCGGTAAACTTTTGTTATGAAAAAGACATCTCGATGGACATAAAATCCACCCAAAGTTATTTCAGCATTATCCAAGTATGCCGATTCCTACACACTAACCAAAAGAATTTAAGGTTTTTGGTGGAGAAAATATGAATTGTGAATTTATATTTGCAATCGCATTCCCCATTATTGATATGAAAAAAACAACACCTAATCATCCCAGCCATTGGACTGATGTAGGCATCGTGCGGAGGAGGAAACTCAAATCAGAACAATGGCGCCGCCGACACCGTCTATACGACCTTTTCCACCGCCTCGATATTGCAGGAGTGCTTTTTCTTCTCGTCGTAATTGATGCCGACGAAAATGATTTTGCCTTGGTAATAATCGAAGGCGTGGAAATATTCCTTGGTCTTGATTTGGTCGATGGCGCGGCTTGCGGTTTTGTTTGATTTCAATTCTATAATCATCGGCGGATACTTGCCGTCTGGATGCAACGGCGTGTAAATCAGGTCGGCGATGCCCATCCCGGCGGAAGTCTCCTTGTAAACCGTGTAATAATTCAATGCGTCGATAAAGGCAAGATACACCGCCGAGGCGAGAGCCTGTTCGTTGTGGTAGTTGCGGTGCGACGCCACGTGTATATGGCTGCGGTTGAGGGCTTTGGACACCTCGCTGCCGTTGAGCAAGAGCGTCTGTTCCAACAGATATTCCGACGACTTGATGATTTTGTCGGTTATCTTGTAGTTTTTGTCGTCCTCCAAAGCGTTGAACCACTCGTAACGCACTTCCTTGTTGGGAATCCGGCAAGTTTTAGTGTTGTAGTCGTATGCCAAATAGCCGAGGTGCGTCAGATACGTGAAAGCATCGTCCTTGTTGCGGAAATCGGTCATCGTGTTCATATACCGGGTAACGTTTACCTTGACGGTTTCGCCTGCCACCATTTTCACAACATCGTCTTTCATACCGTCAAAGTTTGCGGCGAGGCGGTCGGCAATCACCTGATACGACGATGTTTTGCCCCAATGACTCTCAAAACGGCGATTTTTAATGCATTTGACCACCGATTCGGGATTATAGACATCAAAACTGTCCAATTTGTAGCCCTGATACCAATTCTTACATTCGGTATGATTGATTTGGTATTGTTGACATAGGACGGCAACCTCCTCGTCTGTAAAACCCACATATTCCGACAGTTCCATTGAATCAAGAATTGTATATTCCTCAAAATTGTTGAGTTTGCTCTGCACCTTGTCGCGCACTACGGGCAGGATACCCGTGATATACGCAAGCGATATGGCAGGACGCAACGTGTCGCTCTTGAAAAGACCGTTGAGAAACATCAGGTATTCGTCAAAAAGCGTTTGCGGTATCTGCATCCTCACCAACGAATCGTACTCGTCGAGGATGATTACAAAAGTTTCTTCGGTGGCGGAGTAAACCTTCAAAATACAGTTGGCAATGGTGTCATTTTCAGCGAATTGAACACTTGGAAATTCTTTTACAAACTCGCTTCTCACAAAATCTGTGAGATGCCTAATCGTGTTTTCTTTTTCAGGTGCGTTCTGATACTCGCTTGCAACGTCTATCTTGATGAAATTGAGTTTGTTGAGATATTTTTCGTAATTGTCGGCTTTTGAAATCTTCAAATCCTTGAAAATCTCCCTCGAATCGCAGCCCTTGGAATAATACGCGCACAGCATATTGGCGGCAATCGTCTTGCCGAAACGCCTCGGTCGCGATACGCAGATATATTTGTTGTTCTTGTCGATAAACCTGTTCAATACGCTTATCAACATCGATTTGTCAACATAAATATCGGCTGCCAAAATCCCTTTGAAGCCGACACTGCTTGGATTCAAGTAAATGCCCATAACTGTATCTCGTTAGTTTTGCGCAAAGATAATGTTTTTTATTGACATCAACTAAATTTAAATGATTATCAAATCAATTATTTTCCTTATATTTGCAATCGCATTAACAACAATAACGACTTACAATTATGAAAAAACAACTCCTAATCATCCCCGCCATTGCGCTGTTGACAGCCTGCGGAGGAGGAAACACAAATCAAAACGGCGGCACGGATAGTGATCAAGCCGCCCAAACTATCCCAACTTTCACATACGTGGAACCCAACGAAGACATCGCCGGCAAGATTTGGGAACTCATCGCCGAAGACGACACCGACTTCAACGGCGAAGAAACTTTGGACATCGACACCGCCTCTAAAACCTACAAATGCCAAGAATACAATCTTTGGAGCCGTTACGACGATATAAATATCTTTTCGAGCATCGAACTCAAATGCTACCAGATGGAAGACTCGTCGTGGGTGGCTGTGGTGCGCAAAAACTTCGACGGAAGTATAGAAGGCAGCCAACGCATCGACAAAACCATCTACGCCGTCCGCTACCACCAAGGTAAAATCTCACGCCTCGACAGCACCGCCATTTTCCCAGATGTCCTTTTCCAAATAGCCGACATCTACCGCAGCGACAAGGCTGTGTTTCTATTCAACAACACATGCTTTGAGGTGCGATCCACCAACTTTTGGCCCGTCAAATTCTATTGGAACGGCAAAAACTTCGTAACCGTGCCATCCTCGCCGCTCATTCAGAACACCGACCATACCATCAGCGGACGTTACCTATCGTTCCGCGACCCGTACCACAAAACATATTTCATCGACATCAACAGCAAAGACCCCGACAGCGACCTCCACATAGCCTCCGACGGCACGTTCAAAGACAGCAAGGGCAATCCGATTGTAAAATTTGACCTCGCCGACGGCAAAATCACTGGCTATCAAATCATTAGCCCGACATTGGCATTGGCAACAGGTTGGCGATCGGATTCGCTCTCAGGCCTACCGATGGCGATAGGACAACCTATCAAGAACGTCCTGACGCAAATCTCCTACACGTTGCTCACCAAAACCACCAAAGACGGCAAATTGGTAGTGAAATACCGCGTCAATCACGACGAAACCTCCCTTTTCGACGCATACCGCGAGTTTACAGCCAACGACGAAAATTCGCCCATCGAATCTGTACACGTCTATACCGTGCCGATCGTGCTCGACCTGAACACCGAACTTGAAAAACAAGCGATGGATCCCGAAACCAAGAAAATATTCACCGCCTTCAAAATCGTTGAGCGCGTACAGAGCCTCGGTCGTTTCAAACGGCTCTCCGGATGGGGACACATAATCAACCTCACATACGAAAGCGGCGACTACCATTTCCAAACCTACGACGCACACGGCGGCGGTCAATACGTTCTCTTAATCAAAAAAACGGATTACAGGCTTGACCCCGCCACCGCCAAATGGTGGCACTATGGCAACGGCGAATTTCAGCCCGCACAAATCGAAATGCCCCTCCCCCCATTCAACGACGAAAGTTGCGAACTCGAAATCGGCGACGACGGCATCTCATACAACAATTATGCAGAAAAAGACTTTCACTCATACTCCTGGAACGGCGAAAAATTTGTGAAAGAATAACCCCAAAAAAAATAGTAGAGACGCCACACTGTGACGTCTCTACTATTTTTTTTGGTGGTGAATAATCCTTATTTCACAATATACCTTTTGCCCAAAACGAGTTTGTCGCCGCTGTCGTCTGCCTCCCACATTTGAGGTTTGCGGGGGCCGTCGTTTTCTACGTGGTGAACGATGTAGATCAACTTGCCCTCGAAGGTGCGGAAAAGCATACCGTGTCCCGAATTGTTGGCGAGGAAAGGCTCAGGCTCTTGAACCCAAGGTCCGGCGATTGTGCCCGATTCGGAATAACAGATGCCCTGCAAGTAACGATCCTTGCCCCAAGTTGACCACAGCATACCGAGTTTGCCGGTTTGTGTGCGGAACATCTGCGGGCCGTCGGTAACCCAACCTGGCATTTTGAGTCCGAATGTAGCCTCGCCCAACGAGTTCATCTCGCCGCAATACGGTGCTTCGGATGCGCGGAACATTGTTACAGGATGCTCAGAAACGGTGTGTGTGAGGTCGTCGGAAAGTTCGATGTAATCCATTGTACCGTCGATGATTTGCGTCCATTCGTGAACAAAAATCATATACGTTTTGCCATTTTCCTGATAGAGAGTGCCGTCGATGCAGTCCCACTCGCGGGGCTGATAGTCGTAGCCGGGGGTAACGGCAAACGAAGTGTAGGGACCCTCGATATTTTTGGAACGGAGGAGATATGTCTGATTGTGAGGCACATTGTAGCGACGGGGAACTTGCTGAATGAGGTCAGAATGGTCGCTCCAAGTGCCGGCATAGTAGTAATAGTCGCCAATCTTGTGGATTTCGGCGGCGGCTGCAAAACCTGCCTTTTCGAGCCACAAACCCTTGATGTCGATGATGTTGTAAGGGCCTTCCCACATTTTCAGGTCTTTGCTCTTGTACATACGTCCGCCCGAACTTGTGAGATAATAAGTCTTGGTTTCAGGGTCGGGATAGACAAATGGGTCGCTCATAGCAAGCGAGTCGAACGGCACAGTGCGGATTTTGTTCATAGCCTCCATCATAGCCTTGCGACGGGCTGCCATACCCGTGGTGTCGCCATTTTGGAAACCGCCAAAATTCTTCTGACCAACGTCTGCCAAAGGTGCTTGTTCGCCCGGCTGAATAATCTGAGGCTGCGGTGCGGTGGTGTTTGTGGGCGTTGTCGGCTCACTGTTGTTGGCGCACCCCACGCAAAGCATAAGCGATGCCGCAGCAAAAAAAGTTTGTAAGTGTCTTCTCATTGTAATTAGGATTAGTAGTAAAAAAAACAGCATAAATTCTGCGTGCAAAGATATTACAACTAATCAACTAAGCCAAAAAATTCGACACATTAAATTATTGCTGAATCTCAAACTTCATTCCCGTCCATTTAATCAGCACATCTTTCGTTGTGCCGTCGTCATAATGGACAATGGCCTTGATGTCCTTGCCAACACGCGGAAGGTCGTATGTGATAACGGGATATTCATCTGTGCCTTCTTTGCCGGTTTTGATTGCCTTGTCGAAACCTAAACTCTGCACGCCATTGTTGTAGTGAATTTTGTGGGTGTCATTGTTGTAAATGCCGAAATAGACGCCTCCAAACTCGGTTTGAACCGGTTTTCCGCCGTCCCACTGTTTTGTAGAAATAGCAAAAATCTTGTGCTTGCCATCCGAACAGTTCCAATATACCATTTCAACAATAGTTTGTCCGCCATCGGAATACTCATCGGGCGGATAATTAATTTCAAAACAAGCAAAACCATTTTTGGCGTCAACGGTTACCTTGTGGTTTTTGTCCAATGGCTTGTTTTTCTTGAAGTCCCGCCACATTTCATACAACTGTCCCGTAAATTCGTCTTCGGGTTCGTCGCCAATCCAAGCATTGACAAAATCGTTGATAGTTGGCTTTTGTCCCGCAAACTTCACAACTCGGGGATAATCATCGGGGTCGTCTTCCTCAGGATAAGGATTCTGCGCCGCCACGGACATCGAAACCGCCATCAGCGCAACCATAATCAAGTAAAATCGCATTGTTTTCATTTTTACAGAATTATTAGGTCATACAAAAACACATTAATCCATTGCAAAAATTATGCAAAAATGATTTTCTACCCTGACGGCAATAAAACCCGCCATAATCGAGTTATTATTACAAATAAAAACAATTAACCCCCTTGAAAAAATGAAAAGAATTGCAATCTTCATCACAATGCTCCTCGCCGCCATCACCGCATCGGCGCAATCGGACGACGACAAATTGTACGACGGCACAATCGGCGACTTTAAGATAAAAGTTTGCATTAGCATTCGCAACGTGGTTTATTCCGAAGTAGGCGATTCTGTGGGATATTATTACTACAACGACCGCCCGAAAACCAAATTTACGCTCCGTCTTAAAGAATTTAACGAAAAGTGGAATGAAAATCTCAGCGTTTCGTACCACATCATCCTCAACGAACACACGCCAAAAGGCTTCAATTCAGGCACTTTTGACGGTTGGGTAAGTGCATTGAGTAATTACAGCGGAACGTTCAAAAACAGTCAGGGCAA
>JAGCRY010000034.1 GCA_017964465.1 Bacteroidales bacterium
ATAATAATCACCACCAAGAAGGCGGAGGCGGCATCGATGGACGACGAGCTCTTCTATGTGGTAGAAGAAATGCCCGAATTCCCCGGCGGCGACCTCGCGCTCCGCAAGTTCATCGCCGAAAACGTCCGCTACCCCCAAGATGCCAAAGACAACAACGAACAAGGCACTGTCTATGTGAAGTTCATCGTTGACAAAACCGGCAAAGTAACCGAACCGACCATCGTAAAAGGCTCGGGCTGCGAATCCCTTGACGAAGAGGCAATCAGGGTTGTAAACACAATCCCCGACTTCACCCCTGGCCGTCAGCGCGGTCAGAATGTCGCCGTTAGCCTTGCAATGCCGATTAAATTTGCATTGTCATCGACAGAAACACCCGACGGCGACAACAAAGCCACTGGCGTCATGATTATTGGCGAATAGGATTAATTATTATAATCCGCCAACGCCACGATAAACTTCTCCATTATCTTCCTCGTGTCATTGGACGAGCAAGTGAAATTGTTGATGACTATCGCCCACGCGATTTCACGACCTGAACGCGACGTGACATATCCGGAATACGACTTCACACGACGTACAGTGCCGGATTTGCCACGCGCGTTTTTTTCGGCGCGGGTGTTGAGACACATACCCGACATCGTGCCCTTGTCGCCGCACATCGTCAGACTATTATTGAATGCGTCGTAATACTTTGACGTATTGTGCATATACGTCAGAAGATAACACAACTGACGTGCCGTCACAATATTGAAATGCGACAATCCGCAGCCATCGTTGATGCTCATACCCTTGATATCCATACCCTTGGACTTCCAAAACTGCATCACAGCCGCGCCGCCCATCGGGATGCTACTACTATTGAACCACTTCATACCCACCAAAATCGCACAATGCTCCGCATAAAGGTTGATACTGTGCCAATTGGTGTATTTGATAATCTCCGACAGCGGCGGCGATTCAAGGGTGCAAATCACTGTTGCGGTAGTGTCTTTTTCAAGATAACGATTGTTGTCTGCCGCACTAAAAGGCTTGCCCAATACCTTGATGCCACGGCTGTTGAGGCTGTCCAACAATTGCGTAGCCGCAAAGAGCGGCGGGTCGGGCAGAATGCAACGCACGGTAACATCGTTTTTGTTGATTGGCATCGGGCCTTCGATGTATTTGGAGAGTTGGTAAGTCTTGCCGAAAACGTTGGTATTTTCGCGAGTGACGGCTGCCGACGCGGTTGTCAGGTTTGTGAGGTTCATACCTTTGATAGGCGGTTCGCTGCCCATATAGACCGGCTCGGAGCCGTCGCGCCCCGTCTTAAAATGGAGTGTCATCATATTGTCGTTGACAGTCAAGCCATTAGGCACCGCGCCAAAATAATTGCCCAAATCCTCCCACGCCCAAGTAGGCGGCGTGGTCTCCTTTATATAAATAGTGCCGTCGCCGACAATGTTGCCGCTCACGTGCTTGATGCCCGCCTTTTGGATGGCGGCGATGAAAAGATCGTTGTAATTATAATTGGCGTGGTCGGTGAAAAACCTCGACCCAAGCGTAGGGTCGCCGCTGCCACGGATTATGATGTCGCCCTTCAAGAGCCCCGTGGAATCGATGTTGCCGGTATAGACGAGTTCGGTCTTGTATGTGTAATCTGCACCGAGGAGTTCGAGGGCGGCGGCGGTTGTGAAAAGTTTTGTATTGCTCGCGGGGATTACGCTCATATCGGGGTTTACAGACGCAAGCACCTCGCCGGTCTTCATATCGGTAGCCATCAACGCCACCTGACCGTTGGCAAAAGCGTCGTGATTCCTGATTTCGTTGACGGCGCGGAATATGACGCCACTGTTTACCTGCGCCGCCGCGTCCATTGTTGCCATAAGCGCAAAAGATAACATTAAAGTCCTTGTTCTCATAGCGGTAGTTAAGTTAGTGTTGGTTAGGCTATTATGATTTTTCCTTGTCCTTATAAAACTGCAACAGCGTAATGGTGTCCATCACCGTAAAAAACAGATACAGCAACAAAAACACCACCACAAACGAAATCCTCGGCGCGCCATTCATCGAGAGGTAAGCCACGATGAAAAACACCAAGAATATCAACAGTTTAACGCCGTTGGTGAGCATAAACGCGCCGTTGAATTTGAGCAACGCCTCCACCGACGGCGTAGTCAATACCTTGATAGTCAATACGCTCGCCACAGTAAACAGTATCGGTGTCAATAGCAACGCCGTAGATGTCATCGACGCAAACCACACCGAAAACACCACGGCAATCACAATGGTGATTGCGCAGCCAATGATGATGCTGCGCTTTATAAGTTCGTTTGCGCTCATTTTGTAACGTCTTTTATGAAATAATACAACGCCAATGCGACCGCCACGATGGTGAGCACAAGCGTCCACACCTTGAACTCGTTGCCCATATAGCCGTCGAGCCACTTGCCGCCCAACGCACCGAGCACGATGATGGCAGCCATTTGGAACGCGGCTGAGGTGTACTTGGCGACGATGCGGAGGCGGTCTTTGTCGCTTCGCTTCTTATCTGCCATTTTTTACTTGGATTGCGATGGTTGGGACGGCGACTTCCTGTCCATATTGCAAGTGCCGGTGAACACTGCGCCATTCTCCACGACGAGTTTGTCGGTGATGATGTCGCCGTGCACGATGGCGGTCTCCTGCAATACGAGGGTCTCATCAACGGAGATTTTGCCGTCAAATTTGCCCGCGATTGCGGCGTTCTTACACTTCACGTCGCCTTCTATGACGCCCGTGTTTACCACGACGAGTTTGCCGGTGAGGGTGATGTTGCCCTTCACCTTGCCGTCTATCCTTATGTTGCCGTTGGCCTTTATCTCGCCAACAATCTCCACGCCTGCGGCGATGGTACTTGTCTTACTTTCTTCCGAAATATTCTTGCTCATAATAAGATTAATATTATTTGAGCGTGCAAGTTACTCATTATTTACTTCGTGTCAAAATTTTTTAATGTTTTTTTTCAAATTAACAAAATAGATGCACCTAAAATCCGTTGTAAAGTATAGGACAATAATATCAAAAAATAAAAATGGAAGATACAAAAAACATAATAAACACAGACGGGCCGCTGAACGCCGACGTACCCCTGCACACCGAAGACACGCACGCAGAGGAACACGAGGAGCCTGTACACACAGAGACAACGCCCACAGAGCCCACGGAGACTGCCGCCGCACCGAGCGACAAGCCCGCCGCCGCGCCCGCCGCACTCACCGAAAATCAGAAGGACATTCAGACCTACGACGATTTGGTTTACGACAAATACGTTGAAATCGTCAATACAAAGGTGTACAATGCCCAAATGATAATATCGTTTATGCTCGACAACGGACTCGACGTGGACGAGCCGATACTCCGTCAGGTGGCGGAAGCACGCGAAACGGTCAACACCCCGAAATGGAACGACGTGGAATGCAAATTTATGATGACATACAACGAACTCGTAAAGCGCATCTACCCCGTCTCTATCGAGATGATCAACAATCCGTCAAAAATCGACAAGGTGGAACTCTCGGGCACGATACTCGGCAAGTCGAACCGCGACCACAGGAAGAAAAAGTCTGCCATCATTTACTCGGCAATCACGGGATTCTTCGTGTTGCTGTTGCTTGGCGTGCAGATATTCTACTTCCTCGGCAGCACCCGTCTCAACAACATCAACAACACCAACGCCGAACTCGAAAAGACGCTCTTCCGCCAGCGCGAATTGCAGATACTCACCACGTCCGCGCCCGAAAACCTCTCATACGAACTCGAATTGGAGGACAATATGTCGAAGACCACCGAACTCAACAATTCGCTCCAAAGCAACATACTCCTCCTCGAACCGTGGACCAAGGTAATCAGCGCGCTCACATTCAATACGCGCAGCAACAAGGACATCGACACCAAGGAAAAGGAAAATATGAAGACCAACATCGAGGTCATCCAAGAGGCTAAAGGCTACGCCCTGATACTCGGCATATACATCCTGCCGCTGTTGTACGGTCTTATCGGCGGCCTCACATACGTATTGCGCGAGATGCGCTCCGACGTCCGCAAATACACCCTCGACAAGGAATCTACCATCAAATACATCCTCCGCATCATCCTCGGCGCAGTAGCCGGACTCTCGGTAGGACTGTTTTGGAGCGACATCGAGAACGCACAGGCTGTGGGATTCACGTCAATATCGCTCTCGCCGATGTTGCTTGCCTTCATTGCGGGCTACTGCGTGGAACACGTGTTGGGATTCATCGACAAGATAATCAAAAACGTATTCGACAACCTGATGCCCAAATCCAAGCGCGACGAGGAACGCCTCACCAAGCCCGACGCCGACTCTCAAGACAACAGCGACGCCGCCGCCAAAGGCAAGCCCGCCGCCAAGCCCAACAACCCGGCTAAGGCAGCATCACTCCCCCAACCCACTAAATTATCATACTTCGCCGAAAAAATGTAAGCGGAGACAAATAACAAAAATAAACAACTTTTGCCCTTATGACAAGGAAGGAAATAATACGAACAGTGTTATACATACTCACGGCGATTGCAAGTGTGGCTGCATGGCTATACTGCAACCACCTCACCGACCTTCTCAAACAACAGGAGCAAAAGAACATCTCGCTGTGGGCAGAATCAATCCGCGAGATTGAGAAAGTGGACCTCGACGGCGAGATAAGCCCCATTGTATATACCATAATACAAGAAAACAGCACCATCCCCGCCATCCTCCAATCAAACATCGACGGGCAGTATTCCTACATAAACCTCGACATCGACACTTCCAAAATGTCGCTCAACGACTTCCTACTCGCCGAAATCGAGAATATGAAAAAGGAGCATCCGCCCATCAACATCGACCGTTATTACACCCTCTATTACAGGGACAGTAGCATCATCCGTCAGTTGGAGACCTACCCGATAATACAGTTGATAGTTACATTTATGATAATTGCGCTCACCATCGTAGGCATCCGCATCAGCAACAAAGCCGACCAAAGCATTATGATGGTGGGAATGAGCAAGGAGACCGCGCACCAACTCGGCACGCCCATCACGTCGCTCCTCGCGTGGGTGGAAATCCTCAAAATGGAAAATTACAACCCCGAAATCACCTGCGAGGTTGAGAAGGACGTAACGAGGCTCGTGCAAATCACCGACCGATTCTCCCGCATCGGCAACACGCCCGAACTCAAACCCGAAAACCTCGGCCCCGTGCTGAGCAAGGCGATTGAATACCTGCGCTCCCGCACGTCGTCAAACGTAAAATACACCGTGGAAATCCCCGAAAACTCCACCATCATAGTCCCGATGTGCATACCGCTCATCGAATGGGTAGTGGAAAACATCGTGAAAAACGCCATCGACGCAATGCAGGGCAAAGGCTCGATAACCCTCCGCCTCATCAACAGCGGCAAAAACGCCGTCATCGAAATCTCCGACACCGGCAAGGGCATCCCCAAGCGCAATTTCAAGACCGTATTCAAACCCGGCTACACCACCAAGAAACACGGTTGGGGGCTTGGGCTCTCGCTCGCACAGCGCATCATCAACGACTACCACAAAGGCGACATCATCGTCAAAAGCAGCGAGCCGGGCAAGGGCACAACATTCAAAATCACACTGCCAAAAAAATAATGTTAAGAAACATTAAAACGTGAAACCTTTTTCCTCCAAATCCGTATAACCTATTAGAAAACAAAAACAAAGACACTCGACTGTGAAGTCCAGGCCAATCAAAATTTTAATGTCAGAACTCTTTTCATAATAAGATTTAGGTTAGATTAGTAAGCAGCAAAAAAGCGGGTCGCAGCGATGCAACTCGCTTTTTTTTATTCTTCGATTAGCCGAATGCTTTTCAAAATATCTTCAAGGCGACCTTTGTCCCTACTGTGCTCTCTCATAGATTAATTGTTTGTCGTGATTAACACTTTCTACCGCATACTGCCGCAATGTGCCGTTTTCTACAAGGTCAACATTTTTGTCAAGAATATCTTCAAGGCTGTTTTTGATGCCAACAAACTTCAAAAGTCCAATTGGCTTGCGTCTGTCAAGTTCCACAAGAATATCGACGTCGCTCCACGGCTTTTCTTCGCCACGCGCATACGAACCAAAAATCCACGCCTTGACCACAGGCTGCGTTTTGAGATACTCAGCGACAGCCTCCGCAATAGCACTTAACGTTCTATCCTTATAATTCTGTCTTATTTCGGCCATTTCCATTGCAATGAAGTTTGGTTGCAAATATAAATAATTATTTCAAAATCAAAAAATAAAAAACAGTTATGCAGATTTACCTTAATTAAGATGAATCTGCATAACTGTTTTGAATTATAGCGACGATATTATTTCGCCTCCATATACACCTTGGCAATCTTCTGAATATACTTGCCGATGATGTCAAATTCGAGGTTCACCTTGTCGCCTATTTTAAGCGCGTGGAAGTTGGTAACTTCATACGTGTAAGGGATGATGGCGACGCGGAATTTGCCGGTCTCGGAGTTGCAGACCGTAAG
>JAGCRY010000035.1 GCA_017964465.1 Bacteroidales bacterium
ATCTGCGGACGGTCGGCGGCTGTACCGTCGAGCCAATCGGGATTGGAGGCTATAAAATCGGTTACGCGGCTGTCAAGTTTCTGTTTTTCAGCCCACAAGAGCCATTCCTTGTATGTCGGGCGAAATCCGTAAACATTGAATCTCGATACCAAGGCGGGGTCGAGGTCGGTGAGTTGATACTCCTCACCGTCGTTGACAGCCGAAATCAATCGGCTGCCTTCAGGCAGATTGCGTCCGGCGAGTTTGCGGTTGAGAGCCAAATCCATTATCGTCTGCAACACTTCGGGGCGGGCGCGGTTGAGTTCGTCAAGGAACAGCACAACCGGCTGACCGTCAGACGGAAACCAATACGGCGGCAAAAATTCTGTACGTCCCGACTTGTCGTTTTTGATGGGCAGGCCAATCAAATCGCCCGGGTCGCTCATCTGCCCGAGAAACAGGGCAACCACCTTGTAGCCTTTTTCGGTATAATATTGCGTCAAAATCTCCGACTTGCCAATGCCGTGCTTTCCCACAAGCATAATATTCTGATTGGCAGGTGTTTTGCCAAGTATTTCAATGAGTTCTATGGAGTTGATGTTTATCATAATGTGCTTAATTGTCAATCATTTTGCAACTGTTATATCCAAAAATGATTGTCGTTGCTTTTGAAATATTTTTTTAGTCTGATGTCGTTGCCTTTGGCTACAAAACCATCAAGCGTTTTCACAAAATTGATAAAATCATCAGGATTGGCCAAAAACTGTGCGTTTTTGAGATAAAATTTCACTTCTTTCTTGTCGCTGAGTATTACTCTTATGTTGCAACTTTGAGATTTTACTACTGTGTTGTATTGCAGCCCCAAAGGATTAAGTTTTTCGGTGAGAAGTGCCTCCACTGCGGACGCGGAGATTTTGTCCATCATCAATTCTTTCTGCACAGAAAATTTTATGCGCTCGACAATTGGTTTCCAAACCGGAATGCGACCGGCGATAAAATCCACCACGTCGCAAAAACGCGGAATATCATCGCCGGTGATTAGACTTTCGCATCCGGTAAACCCTGTGCTGTAATATCCTGAACGGAATGGTTCAAGGCAAATCACTCCTCCTTCGTGGAATTTTATATACAGGTAATCGAACCCTCGGGAGTCTTTTGCCACATCAGCATATTTGCCGTGTCGCTCTGAAAGCGTGGCGTAAACGGTCTCAAAATCCATTTTTTTTGCATTGTCTGCAATTTTCCTGTTGCGATGCAGACGAGGGAAAAAATGTGAAACAAACACCTGCACAGCAAATTTCAACAGTATATTAGCATACTGATCCATATCCTTGGTCGGTGTGTTTCGCTTGGCCTCCTTGAAGCAATCGGATTCTATTTCTCGTAGTTTTTTGGGGTCGATTTCCAACATAAGAGTTTTTATTTTTTAATTCCAATTTTTACTTGAACACCTTCTGTGCAAAATCTGTGAGATATATTCTCCAATTGCGCCAAATGTGTCCGCCTTCGGTTTCTACATATTCGTATTTGTAACCCTTGTCGTCGAGGTAGCGACGCAGACCGGCGTTTTGTTCGTAGAGGAAGTCAGTCTTGCCGATGGCGATGTAATAGAGCATCGGGCGGGCGGCAAAGAGGCTTGCAAGTTGGTTTTGGGTCTTGGTGTCTTTCTGAAATTTGGCGTAAGTGTCGTTGCCTTCGCCATTTACGTGGATTGCGGCAGAGAAAAGACCGATGTAGCCAAATGTTGACGGATAGAGTTTGGAGGTCATAAAGGAATGACCGCCGCCCATCGAAAGGCCGCAGATTGCGCGGTTTTTCTGACCCTTAGCCACTTTGTAATGGCTTTCGATGTAATTGACAATATCCATAAAACTCTCTTCCATTGAAGCCACTGGTCTGTCGCCCGAACCACGGAACGACGGTTGGTACATACCCTTAGACCATTCGCCCGGAGCCGCCTGACAGTTGGTGTTGCCGTTTGGCATTACCACAATCATCGGTTTTGCCTTGCCCTGCGCAATGAGGTTGTCGAGGATTTGGGCGGCGCGGCCGAGTTCGCTCCAAGCGTTTTCGTCGCCGCCGGCACCGTGCAGAAGGTACATCACGGGGTACGATTTGCCCTTGTCGTATCCTGCCGGGGTGTAAACGGTCATACGGCGTTGCATTTTGAGCGTCGGACTATCGTACCACACCTTGGCGAGATTGCCGTGCGGCACTTCGTTTACCCTGTAGAGGTCGCCCTTGTCGCCTTTGGCAGAGGAGATTATGAAAATGTTGGTGTACGACGTGATGTCGCGGTTTACGTAGATGTTGGCGGGGTCTTTTACGTCGTGGAGACCGTCGATATTGAATGTGTAACTATACAATTCGGGGTCGAGTTTGCCAGACGTGTAACTCCAAACGCCATTTTCGCCCTCGGTGAGCGGTGCTGTTGCGTTTGGCAAGAAATCGCCTGACACTTCCACCTTTACAGCCTTGGGCGCGAAGATGTTGAATGTTACCGTGCCGTCGTTGTTGATGACGGGCGATTCTACGGTTGGCCTGTTGAAGAGTTTTTCTTGGGCGTTTGCGGCTGCGCATCCCAATGCCAAAAATGCGGCGATGATTGCGGTTTTGTTCATAATTAATTGGGGGTTATGTCGTTAGTAAACGATTAATTTTAGCCACAAATATACTAAAAAATCCTCACAGATAATAAAAATTTTAATTATTTCCGCACTATAAGAATTACTTCGAGTTTCAACGACAATTGTACAAGGCGGCGTAAAAGGGGAGGAAGAATGATTTTTTCGGAATTATTATATTTTTTTTCCATCTCTAAAACATTATTTATATCTTTGCCGCAACTCCCGATTTTACAAGAAAATACGGAGTATAACTCCTGATTTTCTTGTAAAATACGGAGTATAACTCCTGATTTTACGGATTTTAAAAAAGGCAATGATATGATTAATAGATACTTATCCTTATCCATTGTGCATTACATCAGTTTTTAATCATCCCAAAATAAAAAAACAGTTGACAATGGCTTTCCCAATACCATTGTCAACTGTCAACTGTCAATTGTAAATTGTCAATTATTTACGCCAAAATCGTTCAGCCGGCGCAGGATTTCACCTGTTTGAAGAAGTCGTTGACCTTGTCGTCAACCAAGATGAAGGCGGGGAAGTCTTGTACTTCGATTTTCCAAATTGCCTCCATTCCGAGTTCGGGATATTCCACGCACTCGATTGACTTGATGTTGTTTTGGGCGAGGATGGCAGCGGGGCCGCCGATGGAGCCGAGGTAGAAGCCGCCGTGCTTTTTGCAAGCGTTTGTTACGGCTTCGGTGCGGTTGCCCTTGGCGAGCATAATCATCGAGCCGCCGTGGTCTTGG
>JAGCRY010000036.1 GCA_017964465.1 Bacteroidales bacterium
TGTCCTTGTCCGAAATGCCGGGATAGTGGGCGGCGATGCTACTGAGATTGTCGCCCTTGCGGATTGTGTAATATTCGTAGTTGGGGTCGAGGGTTTTGCCCGACGCCTTGCTCGACTGCACAATTTGGTTGCTTTTGAGAGACTGTTTTTGCTCAAAAGTCATATTGTCGATGTTCTTGTACGAATTGAGTTTTTTGGTCGGGACATAGACGGTGATTTTTTGACCGACATTGATGCGGTTGCCCACAACATTGTTCCAACACTTAACTTTTGAAACCGAAACATCGTACCAATTGGCGATAAAACCAAACGTATCTCCCTGTTTAACAGTGTAAATCAACTTGGAAGTGCCGGCGGGGACGCTGTTGTCGCAGGGTTCGGGTTCATAATAACGTCCAGAGCGAGCCGATGTCGTGGTGCGCGTGGTCGCCTGTTGCAAGTATGCCTGAGCGTGTGTTGGCGCAAAGAATATCGAATCCTGATAAGCATAAATTTCTTTTTCCTTTTCGGCAAACCTCTCCGCAAAATCGCCCGGAAGCCTCAGAGCCGAATGTTTTACATCGCCAGGGATGATGTCTTTCTTGTATTGAGGGTTGAGGTCGCGGAGTTCTTCTACCGAAATGCCAAGCACACCCGACACCTGACCAAAATGCAACTTGTTGGTAATCATTACAGTATCGGAATAAGTCGGCACATTTACGTCGATGGGTTTGTAGCCGTGAGCCTCGTAATTGTTCATAATATAATTGACACTAATGAAAGCCGGAACGTAGCCGCGAGTCTCTTTGGGCAACCACGGGTAAATCTCCCAAAAATCTGTCTTGCCGCCGGAACGACGGATTGCCTTGTTGACATTGCCGGGGCCGCAGTTGTAGGCTGCAATCACAAGAGCCCAATCGCCATACATCGCGTACATATCTTTGAGGAGTTTTGCGGCGGCGATGGTCTCCTTGTCGGGGTCGCGACGCTCATCGACGAGGGTTGTTACTTCGAGGTCGTACATCTTGCCCGTGCCATACATAAACTGCCACAATCCTGTTGCGCCCGCACGTGATACGGCGCGAGGATTCAAGGCGGATTCCACGATGGTCAAGTATTTCAATTCCAACGGGATGTTATATTGGTCGAGCACTTCCTCAATCCTTGGGAAATAGTATTTTGACAATCCTAAAATCGTGGGAATGAAGAATTTGCCACGGCGGAGATACATCTCAATCCAATCCTTCACCTTCTGATTATAGACGAGGGGGAATGTGGTCGGGATTTTTTTCAATGCCGCCTCATAAATCGAATCCGAGAAAAATACGGGCGTGCCTTCGTTGGCGATTGCGTGGTTGGATTCGGCGGTGTTGATGGAATTTTTTACATAGCCGAGCGACATCAGGCTGTCGATGCCGTCGATTACCTGACTTTCCTCAGTAGCCAATTCAGAAGCCGAATTGGTAACAGTGGGTACTATGAGCGTGTCAGCCGCCTCATCGTCGTCGGTGTATTCAGGCGCGGGCGCCATCGGGTCGGGTTCTTGTGCCGACGCAATGCCAACACCAAATATTAGCGGCAAAAATGCTAAGAATATCTTTTTCATAATTTATTAAACAATTAAAATGTCAATACAATACGCGCACCAAAAGCCGGCTTGGTTTCAAAACTGAATTTTGGCTCGGTGGCGTATGGCTCCACGCGCAGGGCAAGGTCGTCGGTAACGTTGTAATCATACAAATGCGCATCTACCACAGCATCAAATATGTTCATCATATAGACAAGAAACATACCAAGATAACACAAATCCCTGTAACGGCGATACTTGCGCATATAACGCACAATGTCGTTTTCAGTAGTCAATCCATAAAAACTGTGTCCTGTATAGGTGCTGTCGCCGTTAATCTGCGCGAGAAGGAAATGCTCGTCGTTTTTCAATTGCTTGTAACGGACATTATAAAACTGCGACACGTATATCAACGTGCCAATGCCGCCATAGATAATCGGCACTTTCCAATATTGACCGTTATAAACCTGACCCGCACCCGGCAAGGCACACGAAAGCCAACCGGCAAGTTTGGGATTTTTGGTGATTTCCTTCACTGAATCCTCCTCGGCGGTGAGGGTGCTGTCGTTGACTAAATCGTAATTCTCGCCCTCGTCAAAACTGATGCGCGGCGGCATCGTATCAACCCTGCCTTCACGGTATCCCTGTTGCACGGCGGGGTCGTCGAGGTCGGGTGCCTCCGCATCAGGCTCCTGCGCCGAGGCTACGTGCGACATTGCCGTCAAGATAAGCAAAAAGGCGGTCAGTAATATCTTTTGGGCGGTCATACGGCTCAATTATAATTGAATGTTGTTGAGGATTCCCACAATCTTCTCGTAATCCTCTGGGGATTTGAGGTTGAAGGTGAGTTTGTAAATGCCTTTGCTGTCGAGTTTTAGATCGACCGGCACTTTGAATTTGTCCGAGAAATTCTTTTTGAGTTTCTTCTGTTCGTCGGAAAGTTTTGGGCGGGCAGCCTTCACCATCAACTTTTTGTCGTCTTGGTTTTCTTCGGCATCGAGTTCGCCGTTTTCCTCGTCCTGAGCCTTCTGTTCGAGTTCAAAGATGTAGCCGTCGGGATCCTTGGCGAGCATCTCCACCTGACGCGCCGAAAGTCCGTAGTTCAAGACCTTTTGGAAGAGGTCGAGTTGGAGGTTGGGGTCGTCGAGGCTGATGAGCGGACGTATCTGACCCTCAGTGATTACCTTGTTGCGGAGAGCCGCCTGCATTTGGTCGGGCAGACGGAGAAGGCGGAGTGAATTGGCGATGGTGCTGCGACCCTTGCCGAGACGAGTGCTGAGTTCCTCCTGCGTGAGGTGGCACTCCTCGATAAGACGGCTGTAAGTGATTGCGATTTCGATTGAATTGAGGTCTTCGCGCTGAATGTTCTCCACGAGAGCCATCTGGAGCGCGACGCTGTCGTCCGCCTCCGTGATGTAAGCCGGCACTTCTGTGAGACCGGCGATTTTGGAAGCGCGGAATCGCCGCTCGCCCGAAATGATTTCGTACTTGTCGTCCTTCTTGCGGAGGGTGAGCGGCTGAATGATGCCCAAAGTCTTGATGGATTCGGCAAGTTCGTTGATGGCGTTCTCGTCGAAATCCGTGCGCGGCTGCGTCGGGTTGGGCACGATAAGGTTGATGTCGATGAGGGCGATGCTGCCCGTATTGACTACCTCATCGGGTTGGTTGTTCTCGAATGTCTTGTTGTCCTGAATCAGGAAATCGAGACCACGGTTGAGGCCGCCAATCTTTGCTTTTGCCATTGGTCCAAAAAGTTTTTAGGTTATGATATTTTATTTTTTAGCGTCCTTTTCGAGGATTTCCTTGGCGAGGTTGAGGTAATTGATCGCGCCGCTCGATGTGGCGTCATACTCGATTACCGGCTTGCCATACGATGGTGCTTCCGAGAGACGGATATTCCTCAGAATCAATGTCTTGAACACCATATCCTGGAAGTGCTGGCGCACCTGATCCACCACCTGGTTGGAGAGGCGGAGGCGGCTGTCGTACATCGTGAGGAGGAATCCTTCGGTTACCAAATCGGGATTGAGCCTTGCCTGAATCATCTTGACAGTGTTGAGCAACTTGCCGAGACCTTCGAGCGCAAAGTATTCGCACTGCACGGGGATGATTACCGCGTCAGCCGCAGTGAGGGCGTTGACGGTGAGAAGACCCAACGACGGCGAACAGTCGATGATTACATAGTCGTACAAGTCGCGCACCTTGGCCACAAAGGATTTGAGCCTGTACTCACGCGCCTCTACGTTGAGGAGTTCAATCTCCGCGCCCACGAGGTCGATATGCGAGGGGATGATGTCGAGGCCGTCGGTGCCGGTTTTGAGGATGACGTCCTTGGGCTCCACCTCGTCTGTGAGAGCGTCGTAGATGCTCTTTTCGATTGACCTCAACTCGAACCCAAGGCCCGACGTACAGTTGGCCTGCGGATCGGCGTCGATGAGCAATACCTTCTTTTCCAATATCGCGAGCGACGCTCCGAGGTTGATTGATGTTGTAGTCTTGCCAACTCCACCTTTCTGGTTGGCTATTGCAAATACTCTTGACATATTATTAAGTATAATGTATTCCTAATCAAATTTTGCACCGAATCCTTCAACGATTCTTTCAGCGTACAAAGGTAATAACATTTTGCGAAAAACTTGCATTGTTTCACGGAAATTTTATGTTGCCTTAACGTGAAAAATGTAAGATACAAAGGTTATCAACATATTAA